>VSDC01000093.1:0-7400 GCA_047459275.1 Gemmatimonadota bacterium | reverse complement strand
CCGAGCAGGTTGCACATCAGGATGAAGAAGAACACCGTCACCACGAACGGCACGAACCGCTCGCCGCCGTGGCCGATGTTCGGCAGTGCAACCTCGTCCCTGATGAAGAGGACGATCGCCTCCACCACATTCGCCACCCCCTTGGGACCCCGCTTCGCCCCCTCCCTATGCGCACGATCTGCGTGCCGAGCCGCCGGGATCATGATCAACAGGACCAGGATCGCCGCCACGGCCATGAAGAAGACGTGCGTCGTGATCGACAGGTCCAGGACCACCGGCCCCAGCGGGATCTTGATCTCGGGGAAATGCACCGTCCACGGCCCGACCTCCCATTCCGGAGAATCGACCAGGTGGTGCAGGATCATCTCCTTGATATTGAACTCGCCGCCCTCGGCCCCTCCGGCCGCAGCGAGCGACGGAAGCATTCGTCCGATCATTTCCGCGACGTATCCCTATTCAGGAAAACCGGCTCGAGCAACGCCAGCAGAACCACGAACCCGACCACGCTGAGCAGGAGCGGCGCCGGCTCGAACGGGACCGACCTGGCCATCGTCGCCCACAGCCCCAGCGCCACGACGAGCGCGAAGCGCAGCACCGTCCCCGCGCCCCACGCCACGACGAACCGCTCCGGCTGCCCCCGTACCCGAACCAACAGACCGAACGCCACGAGCTGGATCAGGTACGCGACCGCCGCGCCGACCCAAACGGCCGGCGCCGCCGCCGAACCCACCAGCAGCGTCACCACCGCCGCCGCCCCGGCCACAACGACCAGGGTCGTCCCGGCATAGGTCGCCCAGTCCCTCACGACCGATCGTCTCCCCGCCCCCGGCGCCGCGGCTCGACCACCAGGTGGTAGTACATGTAGTAGAACCCCGCCGCCGCGCCCACGAGCGCGCCGAGGAGGGTGAACACATCACCCGTCCCGAGCCACGCGTCCAGCCGCGAGCCGAGGTACAGGAACAGGAGCGTGCTCGCCACCCACGTGAGCCCGTACCCCATGAAGCGGCCGACCTCGGCCGACGTCGATCGCTGCGGCTTCTTCTCCACTCCGACCTCCAGCCGCCGGGCACGTACAGACCCTTATCTTACCCGCTTGTGAAATTTTTCGCAAGCACCCGCACCAGGCGGTGACGGGACGGCCGCGCCCGGCGTCAGATCGACACCGGCCGCGCTCGCGTAACCGGGTCGCCTCGCGAGGATCCCGGCGCAGCGAATCCACCGGGAGCACGGCGATCTCGACGGCCACGGCCCACCGGGAACACGGCCCGGAATCGACGGTACAGTCTGATCGGTACAGTAGGGACGATGGGCGCGCGAGTCGGTGCGAGACAAAGGGATGGATCCATCGACCGCCACGCTGGCCGGCACGGTCGCGGATCTTCGGCCCCGATCCTGCTGTAGGGGGATGGGATCGCGGACTCGAGAACGAAAGCTGGGGAACGGAATGGAAGCGACGGTGGCGCGACAGGCACAGCCGGTGGCGGACGACGAGATGCTGCTCGAGCGGCTCGCGGTGGTGCGGACGGCGATCGAGGCGGAGATCGGGAAGCGGGTCATCGGGCAGCGCGCCATCGTGGAAGGATTGCTGACGGCGCTGCTGGCCGACGGCCACGTCCTGCTGGTGGGCGTGCCGGGGCTGGCGAAGACGCTGTTGATCTCGACGCTGGCGCAGGCGCTGGACCTGAAGTTCAGCAGGATCCAGTTCACGCCGGACCTGATGCCGTCGGACATCACGGGGACGGAGGTGCTGGAGGAGGACCGGTCTACGGGGAAGCGGCACTTCCGGTTCGTGCGTGGCCCGGTGTTCGCGAACGTGGTGCTGGCGGACGAGATCAACCGGACGCCGCCGAAGACGCAGGCGGCGCTGCTCCAGGCGATGCAGGAGCGGGAGGTGACGGTGGCGGGGGTCACGATGCCGCTGGAGCCGCCGTTCTTCGTCCTGGCGACGCAGAACCCGATCGAGCAGGAAGGGACGTACCCGCTCCCGGAGGCGCAGCTCGACCGGTTCATGCTCGAGCTCCGCATCGACTACCCCACGCGGGAGGAAGAGGAGCGGGTCGCCATGCAGACCACGGGTGCGCAGGTGGCGGAGGTCGCGCCCGTGTTGAGCGCGGCGGAGCTGATGTCGTTCCAGGCGCTGGTGCGCCGGGTCCCCGCGCCGCCGTCGCTGGTGTCGTACGCGGTCCGGCTGGCGCGCGCGACGCGTCCGGAGGATGCGGAAGCCCCTGAATTGACAAAGCGTTACATCAGCTGGGGTGCGGGACCGCGCGCTTCGCAGTATCTTGTATTGGGGGCGAAAGCGCGAGCGGCGCTTTCGGGACGAGGCGTGCCAACGTACGAGGACGTTCGTGCGGTGGCGCCCGCGGTGCTCCGGCACCGCGTGATGCCGAACTTCCAGGCCGAAGCGGATGGCCGGATCGCGGGCGACCTCGTCGAAGAACTCATTCAACTCAGTCGTAAATGGACGTAGACCGAAGTAGCGGCGACAAGACTCGACCTCCGAGTCGACGAGAGGAGGGGCCATGGCGCTCCTGACTCTCGTCCTCCTCCTCGCCCTCGCCCTCTCGGCCGTATTCTCCGCTGGCGAGCTGGCAATCTTCTCGCTGAGCGACGCTCGGATCCGTGCGCTCGCGGACGAGGGTCGCGGCGGTGCGGCGGCGCTCGTGCGCCTGCGCGAACGCCCGGACCGGCTGGTAGTGCTCCTCCGCCTCGGTGACGCGATCGGCGATGTCATCGCGGCGGCCGCCGGGATCGGGCTCGGCTATCTCCTCGGCGGAGCGTACGGAATCCTGATCGGGGCCGCGGCCGCGGTCGTCCTGATCGTCCTCCTCGGCGAGATCGTTCCGGTGACGATCGCCCTCGGGCACGCAGTCCCTGTCGCGCTGGGACTGGCGCCGGTGCTCCTGCTGCTGTCCAGGCTCCTCCTGCCCGTGCTCGTGGTGTTCGAGCGACTGGGGCGGCTGTACCCGGGCGCCGCCGCGAGCGTCGGTCCGACCGCAGAGGCGGAGATGCGGGAGCTGGGCGTGCTCCGTGGCGGCGACGGCGTCATCGAGGAGCACGAGCGCCAGCTTATCGAGGGCGCGTTCCGGCTGGACAAGATCACGGCGTGGGACATCATGACGCCGCGAGTCGACATCTTCGCGTGGAAGGACTCGCTGCGTCTGGCGGACATCGCCCCGGAGCTCGGAACGGTTCCCTACTCCCGGATCCCGGTCTACGGCGAGAGCATTGACGACGTGACGGGGATCCTCTACCTCCGCGACGTCTACCAGGCGCTGATCACCGGGCAGCGTGACGTGAGGTTGCGGGCGCTGGCTCGCGAGCCGCTGGTGGTCCCGGGATCGGTGCCGGTCTCCCAGTTGCTGCGCGACTTCCAGGCCCGTCGCATCCACCTCGCCCTGGTGGCCGACGAGTACGGCGGGATCGATGGGCTGGTCACGCTCGAGGACGTCCTGGAGGAGCTGGTCGGCGAGATCGTCGACGAGATGGACGTGGACGAGGAGCCGATCCAGAAGATCTCGCGGACCGAGATCATCGCCGCGGGCGATGCGGATCTCCGGGAAATCAACCACGTCTTCAACATTGCCCTGCCGCAGCTCGAGCATCGGTCACTGAACGGCTTCCTGCTGGAGGAGCTGGGTCACGTGCCCGAGCCCGGCGAGACGGTGGAGGTGGACGGCGTCTCGATCGAGGTGCTGGAGGCGACGGAGACGCAGGTCCTGCGCGCGCGGTTGCGGCGGATCGTCCCCGCGGGCGAAGCCGCGGCCGCGGCGGACGGGGGCGAGCCGGAAAGCGACGAAACGGACGGCGGCGAAGAGTCCCACGCGGACGGCGTGGCGCCGTCCAGGGAGGCCGCACCTGCGCCCGACGCGGGCAACGGTCGAGAGCGGGGCGCGGGAACGGCGTCGCGCGCGGGGCCGCGCGCAACCGAGATGCGCGTCTAACCCGGTATGAGATCCGGCCCGCGGGCGCTTGCGCGCCCGCGGGCCGCCCCCCATCCTCCCCTCATGCAAATCACTCTGGTCGATATCTATCGCGCACGCCGGCGCATCGGTGCCGGCGCGTACCGGACGCCCCTCGAGCGCTCCGAGTGGCTCTCGGAGGTTGCCGCGTGCGACGTGTACCTCAAGCTGGAGTGCTGGCAGCGGACGCGGTCGTTCAAGGTCCGGGGCGCGCTGAGCGCCGTCCGGACGCTGTCGCCCGAAGAGTGCGCGCGCGGGCTGGTCGCGGCCTCGGCGGGGAATCACGGGCAGGGCGTTGCCCTGGCGGCGCGCGAGGCCGGCGTGAAGGCCACGATCTTCGTGCCCGCCTCGGCGCCGGCCACGAAGAAGGCGCGCATTCGCTCGTACGGCGCGGCACTGCAGGAAATCGAGGGCTCGTACGACGACGCGGAGGCCGCGGCGAAGGAGTGGTCGCGGGAGACCGGCGCGGTCTTCGTGCACCCGTACGCGGACCCGCGGGTGGTGGCGGGTCAGGGCACGATAGGGGTCGAGATCCTGGAGGACCTGCCGCAGGTCCGCGATGTGGTCGTGCCGGTCGGGGGCGGCGGTCTCATCGCAGGGATCGGGGCAGCGGTCCGGAGCGCTTCCGGCACGGGCGTGCGCGTCATCGGCGTGCAGAGTGAGGCCACGCGGGCAATGTACGATGCGTTCGCCGCGGGCCGCCCCGTTCCATACGAGCCGCGCGAAACCCTCGCGGACGGGCTGGCCGGCGGAGTCGAACCCGAGAGCTACGCGTGGGCACGAGCGGTCACGAGCGAGATCCGGCTGGTCAGTGAGGACGCGATCGCGGATGCGATCCGAGAGCTGTACCGGCGCGACGGCGTGGTCGCCGAAGGCTCGGCGGCGACGGCCGCCGCACTCCTCCTCGACCCGACCTGGCGTCCGGCGGGCCCGGTCGTGCTCGTGATCACGGGCGGCAACATCGACAGCGACAAGCTGGCCGAGGTCCTGAAGTAATGGCGACGATCATTCCCTTCAACGGAATCGAGCCCCGGATCCACCCCACGGCCTTCATCGCGCCGACGGCGGTGGTGATCGGGAACGTGGAAATAGGCCCCGAGGCGAGCATCTGGTTCGGCGCTGTGCTGAGGGGTGACAACCCTCGCTACGCGATCCGGATCGGCGCCCGGACGAGCATCCAGGACAACTGCGTGCTCCACATCAGCGAGCGGGGCGAAACCGTGGTCGGCGCGGACGCCACGATCGGCCACGGCGCGATCTTCGAGAGCTGCACCATCGGCGACGGCGCGCTGGTCGGGATGAATGCGGTGATCCTCCACGAGGCGCAGATCGGCGAGCAGGCGGTCGTGGCGGCGGGCGCCGTGGTGCCGGAGCGGATGGTCGTGCCGCCGCGGACGCTGGTGGCCGGCGTGCCGGCCAAGGTGCGCAAGGAGCTGGACGAGGAGACGCTCCGTCGGGTGGCGGAAGGCGCGAAGCACTACGTCCACCTCTCGCGCGATTACCTGCGCCAGGGGGTAGGCAAGCCGTGAGCGGGCGGGGTGCAGAGATCGTAGTCGTAGGCGGCGGGATCATCGGCTGCGCCGTGGCGTGGGAGCTGGCCCGCCGCGGAGTCGATGTCGTGCTCGTGGAGCGGGACGTCCCGGGCCGGGGCGCGACGTGGGCCGCCGGCGGGATGCTCTCCCCGGTCGTCGAAGCCGACGAGCCCGGAGCGTTCCTCCGACTCGCCGTGACCAGCTTCGAGCTCTGGCCAGAGTTCGTGGAGGCCCTCCGGGAAGCCTCGGGTGTGCCCGTCGAGTACAGGTCGGCCGGGAAGCTGTGCGTCGCGCTGGATGCCGCCGAGGCCGAGTCGCTGGAGGCCAGCTACCGCTGGCGACGCGCCGCGGGATACGCCGTCCAGTGGCTGGACGGCGCCGCGGCCCGCGCCCTCGAGCCGGGGCTGAGCCCCGACGTCCGCGCCGCCATGCTGGTCGAGCAGGACCACTGGGTCGACAATCGCCAGGCGGGACGGGCGCTGTGGGTGGCCGCCGCCCGCGCCGGCGTGAAGGTCCGGACCGGGGCGGCCGCGATCGAGCTTCTTCGGAGCTCGTCCGGCGACGTGGTCGGCGTGGTCCTGGACGATGGGAGCCGCGTCGAAGGCGACGTCGTCGTCCTCGCGGCGGGTTGCTGGAGCGGAACGGTGCGCGGACTCCCGCGCCCGCTCCCTACGTTCCCCGTCCGGGGTCAGATGGCCGCGGTGCGGGCGGTGCCGCCCGCGGTCGGAAGGACCATCCAGGTCGGGCACACGTATCTCATCCCCCGCGGCGACGGGCGCGTGACGATCGGCTCGACGGCGGAACGGGTCGGGTACCGCGCCCACACGACACCCGCGGGGATCGCCGCGCTCCTGAGCACGGCGATGCGCATCGTGCCCTCGCTGGCCGATGCGCCGATCGTGCAGACCTGGGCGGGGCTGCGCCCCGGGACCCCGGATGGCCGGCCGATCCTCGGTCCGGACCCCGAGGTCGATGGGCTCTTCTATGCGACGGGCCACTTCCGGAACGGAATCCTCCTCGCGCCGATCACGGCGAGGCTCGTCGCCGATGTGGTGGCCGGCGCCTCTCCCCAGATCCCGCTCGAGCCGTTCGCGCCGGATCGCTTCGTCGCCGAGCCAGCGCGGTGAGGGCGGCGCCCATGGGCCGCGACGCGCTCCCTGCCCAAGCACCGCGCACCGAGGCGCACGAGGCCTTCAGGGTGACCTCGCCATGACCGATCGATCGGACGCGGATCGCAAGCCGGAAGAGACGCGCGGCGAGGGTGCGACGTTGCAACCGCCGGCGGCGTCGCCGACGCCTTCGCCCGCCGCCGGGCCGACTCCCGAGCCCGGGGCGTCTCCGGCACGGTCGCCCGCGCCGGCGCCGTCAAGCGCGCCGCCGCCACCCACGGTGTCGACCGCGCCCGACGCGCCGCATGGGCGGACCGCGCCCGGCGACCCCGCGGCTCCGGTGTGCGAGGTGTGCGGAACCCCCATGTACGACCGCCACTGCAAGATCGTTTGCCCGAACTGCGGATACCTGCGGGATTGCAGCGATCCGTGAGGGCAGCGGGTGGCCTACGCCGCGGCTCGCCTCGCGGCACGGCGTCGACCACCGATGCCCGCCCTTCGCCAGATCAGTTCACCCCGAACGCGAACGAGACGTACCACCCGATCAGGGCATCGCCCCAGCCGTGAGCGATCGCCGCGCCCATGGCGAGGAAGGTGCCGAGGGGGAGGTATGCGCCGAAGACCTTGGCCTCGCCCCGGCGCATCAGGACCGGCACGCCGATGAGGAGCCCCAGGACGGAGCCGAGGAGCACGGTGACGAGCGCCCCGCCGAGGCCGACGAAGGCGCCGACCATCGCCATCATGAACACGTCGCCGAGGCCGAGCGCGGGCTTGCGGAACACCTTCTCGCCGCCCCA
>VSDC01000574.1:0-1521 GCA_047459275.1 Gemmatimonadota bacterium | reverse complement strand
CAGGTGATGATCGGCAGCGTCAACGCGGCCCGCGGCCACTTCCAGATGGCCGTGGACGACCTGGTCCAGGCGCACCTCCGGTGGCCGGGCCAGGTGGAACGCCTGATCACCCATCGCTACACTCCGGCGGAAGCCGCCGCCGCCCTCCGCGAGCATCCCGAGGACGAGATCAAGGCGGTGATCGTATGGGAGGAATTGGAAGCATGAACGCACCGATCGGACGCAGGCGCTAGGCGATCGCCGACGGCTACATCCCGGCATGGAGCCACGGCCCGGGGCCCGAGATGGAGAGTCACGAAGCCGTGTGCTTTCTCAATACGGGGGACCAGGATGCGCACGTCCAGATCACGATCTACTTCAGCGACCGCGAGCCCGTCGGCCCGTACCGCGTCACCGTTCCGGCCCGCCGGACCCTCCACGTGCGCTTCAACGCGCTCCAGGCCCCGGAGCCGGTCCCGAAAGGCACCGACTATGCGAGCCTGATCGAGTCGGACGTGCCGATCGTGGTCCAGCACACGCGGCTGGATTCCCGGCAGGCCGAGAACGCACTCCTGAGCACCATCGCCTTCGCGGGCGAAGAGTGAGATTCGGAGGAGCCCCACATGGCGCACACCGTCAGCGACTTCGTCATCAACCGCCTCGCCGATTGGGGAATCGATCGGATCTACGGCTACCCGGGCGATGGCATCAATGGCTTCATGGGCGCGCTGCGGCGCCACGAGGACCGGATCCGTTTCATCCAGGTGAGGCACGAGGAGATGGCCGCCTTCATGGCGTGCGCGCACTCCAAGTTCACGGGCGACATCGGCGTGTGCATGGCGACCTCCGGGCCCGGGGCGATCCACCTCCTCAACGGCCTCTACGACGCCGCCATGGACCACCGCGGTGTGGTCGCGATCATCGGCCAGCAGGCGACGTTCGGGCTCGGGGCCAACTATCAGCAGGAGGTCGACCTCGAGACGCTCTTCAAGGACGTGGCGTGCAATTTCGTGGAATCGTGCGTGACGCCGGAGCAGGCGCGCCACCTGGTCGACCGCGCGGTGCGCATCGCCCGCGCGGAGCAGGTCGTCACCTGTATCATCTTCCCCAACGACGTCCAGGAGATGGACGCCGTCGAGAGCCCGCCGCGCGTGCACGGCGCCACCTTCAGCGGGATCGGCTGGTCTGCGCCCCACGTGATCCCGCGCGAGGAGGACCTGTGGCGCGCGGCCGAGGTGCTGAACGCCGGGGAACGGGTCGCGATCCTGGTCGGCGCCGGAGCGCTGCACGCGGCCGAAGAGGTTGTCGAGGCGGCCGAGATCCTGGGCGCCGGCGTCGCCAAGGCGCTCCTCGGCAAAGCCGTGCTCCCGGACGATCTCCCCTTCGTCACCGGGGCGATCGGGCTCCTCGGCACCCGGCCGAGTTGGGAGATGATGCAGAAGTGCGACACCCTATTCATGATCGGGACGAGCTTCCCGTACTCGGAATTCCTCCCGAAGGAGGGGCAGGCCCGGGGCGTCCAGATCGACATCCGGCCGCGCA
>VSDC01000092.1:0-7413 GCA_047459275.1 Gemmatimonadota bacterium | reverse complement strand
CAGGATCCTGCAGCGCTGCCCTTTCCGCTCGGGCAAGCGTGTGCGCCACCACCAGATGTGGTCGAAATCGCGGGATAGGCCAGAACGTGATGGTTCCACAATCACCCCCCGCACGGTATACCCGCACCCGCTCGGCGAAGGAAGCTGTCCGTTTTGACCCGTCTGGCCGGCCCCAGGATCCCGGATCTGCCGCGAGCTCGGAACCGAGAGCCGCAGCGCGACCATTTCGGTCCGGGAAAGCGCCACGATGGCGCTGCGGGGGTTGCGCACCTCTCGTTCGCGGGGCTCGACGTGGCGCCTGCCGCTCGGCCATGCGCACCCCAGCGTGGCGTCAGCGGCAAAAAAGTATACTTTCTTGACGACGACACCGCAAAAACGTATACTTTTTTGCGGATCGTACGACGAAAAGGTATACTTTTTCGAGGCGCAGGCCCGTGAAGCCCGGCGAGATCGAACAACAACTCACGGCAACGAACCTCTGGTGGCGCGACACGAACTGGACAAGCCGCGACCGCGACCTCGGATGCGTCGCCACGGCGCCGTTCGTCTATCGACCCGACATCCTGGCCGACATCCAGCCGAACGGGCTGTATCTCCTCCTCGGGCCCCGGCGCGTGGGGAAGAGCGTCGAGATCAAACGGGCGGTGGAAAAGCTGATCGCCCGGGGAGTCGACCCGCGCCGCATCTTCCACGCGGCCTGCGACGGCTGGCGGGACAGAGACCTCTACACGCTGGTACGATCCATCGACTCGTTCGCCCCCCCGGAGGAAGGCCCCCGGTACGTCTTCCTCGACGAGATCACCGGCGTGAAAGGCGACTGGGTCGCACGAATCAAGTGGCTGCGAGACAACACATCCCTGGGGGACGACTGCGTCGCGCTTTCCGGCTCGTCGTCCGAGCGGCTCGAGGATGCGACCAAGGCCCTGGCCGGGCGACGCGGGGACGTCCCGAGAACCAACCGCACGCTCCTCCCCATGGGTTTCCGGGCGTTCTGCGCCGTCACCGGTGTGGAATTGCCGGACGTCCCGTCCATTCACCCGCGCGACATGCTCGGCCGCGAGGCCGCGGAGGCGATCCGGGAGCTCCGCGTATACCTCGACGACCTCGTCGTCGCGTGGGAACGCTACCTCGACATCGGCGGGTTGCCCCAGGCGGTCGCCAACTGGATCGACGAGCGTCGGATCGGCGACGCCCTTCTCGACACGTTGTGGGACGTGATCCACGGCGATGCGCTGGCCGCGGACGACTGGACGGCAGCCCAGACCCTGACGCTCCTGAACGCGATCACCCTTCGCATCGGCAGCCCGATGAACGTATCCGACGTCGCGCGAGAGCTAGGCGACGTCAGCCGCGACACGGTGAACAACCGCCTGCGCAAGCTGGAGCAGAACTACATTGCATGGTCGTGTCCGCAGAACGAGGGGAACCGCGCCAAGTTGAACGCACAGCGAAAGTACTACATGCTGGACCCGCTCTATGCGCGCATCGCGCCTCATCGCGGCGTGGGCACCCCGCCCGATTACACCCGGCTCACCGAGCAGCAGATCGGTGTCGCGCTGCTGCGCGCACGCGAGGCCGAGGAGCCGGGCGCCATCGCTCGGCAGGACACGTTGCTCTACTACCGGTCCGCCACAAGGGCCGAGATCGACTTCACGGCGGGCTGGCTCGACGGAGTCCCCTACGAGGCGAAATACACCGAAGGCGCGTGGCTCCGGGAGACGCAGACCGCCACGGCCGCGTACGGCCGCTGCGTATTGGCCACCCGCAACGTGGTCGAACGGGTTTCGGATTCGCGGCGCCAGCTCCTCGCGATCCCGGCGCCCATGCTGGCGTTGCTCATCGACCCGCACCCGGGGATCGAGGCTCGCCGCCGGTGACGGGCATGCGCCTGGCCGCGTCGGAGCCGCGTCACCCGTCATCCCGGCGGGGCGTTGTATCCGCGGGCAGGATCCGTCACGAACACCTTGCAGTCCACGCCCGAGCGCGAGCCATGAGCAGGAACCGGAAGCTCCGGGCATCCGCCTTCCTCACGGCAGCTCTACTCGTCGACGAGGCCGCCCACCCGGCCGCCGCTCGCGATGGGCCTGGCGCGTGCCTTGACTCTTCCCCGGTGCCGCGGTTAGGATTCCAGCATGGACCGTATCGCGCGCCGAACCATCGGCCTCGTGGCGCTGCTCGCGCTCTTCGCCTCCATGGCGCACTCCGTGTGGGCGTTCGCCTGCATGGTGCACGGGGTAGCGTCGGCCGCCGCGTCTGTATTCGACGACGGCGGGTCGCACGGAGCGCACGTCGCCATGGCCCCGGCCGCGCGTCATCACACGGCCGCCGATACGGACCACACCGGTGGCGATTCGTCCGATCATGGCTCGCATCGCGGCTCCCATTCGCAGGCTCCGGGTCACGAGTGCCCGCACGGCGAGCAAGGCGTGGCGGGCGGCTGCATGAGCCTGACCACCGCGCCGACCGCGGGCGCTGCGATCGCCGCGATCCCCTTCGGCGAGCAGGCCATCGTCGTCCTCTCGGACATCCTCCCCCGCCGTCAGTTCGCCACAGACGTCTTCCGGCCACCCCGCGTCTGACTCTTCCGGCTCAGACCACGCTCTGAGCGCAGCTCGACACAGTTCCCGAACACGGCAATCCCACACGCCGCGCAGGTGGTCCCGGGTGTAGCCCGACCGACCCGGGCGCATCCCGACTGACGGCCATCACCGGCGTGACGGGTCGCGAACCCGCGGGTCGGCGTTCGACCCGTGCCGTGTGCTTGGATAGATCAGAGCCAGGAAGAGTGCTTCATGAAAGCGACATATGGAGTGGCGATGGTCGCCCTCTTTCTCGAGCTGGCGGCGGCGCCCGTCGTCTTCGGGCAAGGCGCGGGCGGACCGGATGGGCGGGGTGTCGCCGGGCATGTCGCAGAGAGTGCCGCCCCTGCGACCCGGCAAAACACCAGCCGCGATTCCGCTCCCGGCGACCCCGAACCGCGTCGCCTACTGCTCCCCGAACTCTACGAGCTCGCCCGTGCCATGAGCCCGCGCCTCCGGGCGGCCGAGGCGGGCGTGGCCGCCGCCCGCGCCCGCGAGTCGTGGGCAGGGTTCCCTCCCGATCCCATGATCGAGCTCGGCGCCATGAACCTCTCGCTGCCGGGGCTCCGGGCCGACATGCCGGCCTCGATGGCGCCGTCGATCCAGGCGATGCAGACGATCCCCTTCCCCGGCAAGCTCGGCCTGAACCGCAAGCTCGCGAAGCAGGACACGCGGGCTGAGGCCGCGGAGGCGGCGGAGGCCTGGTGGACGGTCCGTTCCCGCGTCGCATCCGCCTTCTACGAGCTGTACGCCATCGACCAGTCGCTCGCGGTCATGCGGGAGACGCTCGGCCTGATGCAGAGCTTCGAGGCCGTGGCGCGGTCGCTCTACGCGACCGGGAGCGGCCGGCAGACGGACGTGCTCCGGGCCAGCGTCGAGGTGGCCCGCCTGCGCACCGACATCGCCCGGCTGGAGGCGAGCCGCGAGGGCGCGGCGGCTCGGCTGAACGCGGCGCTCGGCCGCGCGGCGGACACGCCGGTCCCGTCCCCTGCCCTCTCGCCGCTCCCGCTGGAGCTCCCGGCCTTGGACACGCTCCAGCGTTGGGCGGAGGAGTCCAGCCCCTTGCTCGAGGGGCTCCGGATCCGCGTGGAGCAGGCGAGGACGCGGCGCGACCTGGCCCGGCGGGAGATCTGGCCCGACCTCACCGTCGGCGTGCAGTACGGCCAGAACCACGGGCCCATGGGCACGGAGCGGATGGGGAGCGCCATGATCGGCTTCAGCGTCCCGGTCTTCGCGGGCCGGCGACAGCTCGAGCTGCGGGAGGAGGCTGCGGCCCTGGAGCAGGCCACGGAGGCGACCCTCGCCGAGCAGCGCGCCGACGTCGCCGCCCGGATCCTGGAGCTCACCGCCACGCTCGAGCGGAACCGCACACTCATCGACCTCTACAGGCGTGAGATCCTGCCCCAGGCCGCGGCCAACGTCGAGTCGGCTCTCGCCGCGTACCGGGCGGGGATGGTGGACTTCCTCACCCTGATCGAAGCCCAGACCAGCAAACAGGACTACGAACGGGAGCTCCACGAACTGGTGGCCGAGTACGGCGCCGCCATCGCCGAGCTGGAGCGGACCCTCGGTCGGGAGCTCCCGGTCACCGGCGACATCCTGGCGGAGGTACCATGACAACGCGCAGGCAGATCTGGATCTCGGCGGGGATCGTGGGAGCGGCGGCCATCGCCCTCGCGATCCACACCGCCATGGACCCCACCGGCGAGGCGGTCGGGGGGATGGAGGGCCACGACCACGCGGCCATGGCGGCCTCGGGAGGCGACGAGCTGCGCCCCGTCCGGCTGGACGCGGAGAGCGCCCGGCGGATCGGCATCACCTTCGCCGAGGCGGCGCACGGCCCCCTGTTCACCGTGGTGCGCGCCGTGGGCGTCGTCGCCTACGACGAGACCCGGCTGGCCGAGGTGAGCCCGCGGGTCGAGGGGTGGGTCGAGGAGCTCTTCGTGGACTTCACGGGCGCCCCCGTCCGCCGCGGCGAGCCCTTGCTCTCGCTCTACAGCCCCGCGCTGGTCGCGGCCCAGGAGGAGCTGATCCTCGCCCGGCGGCTCGTGGACGAGACGGCCGGCCGGGGCGGGCGAGCGGAGGAGAATGCCCGCGCCCTGTTGGAAGCCGCGCGACGGCGGCTGGCCTACTGGGACGTCGCACCCGATCAGATCGAGGCGATCGAGAGGCTCGGCGAGCCGTTGCGGGCGCCGGTGATCCGGGCTCCCGCGAGCGGCGTCGTCGTGGAGAAGAACGTGGTGCAGGGCTCGCGGGTCATGCCCGGGACGACCCTCTACCGGATCGCCGATCTCTCCCGTGTCTGGGTCGAGGGCGAGGTGTTCGAGAAGGACCTGGCGCTGGTGAGCGTCGGGCGGAAGGTCCAGGTGACGTTCGCCGCCTACCCGGGCGAGAGCTTCGAGGGGACGATCAGCTACGTGCAACCGACGCTGTCGACCGAGAGCCGCACGGGGCGGATCCGCGTCGAGCTCGCGAACCCCGACCTGCGGCTCAAGCCCGGGATGTACGGGCGGATCACCTTCGAGGCGCCGATCCACCTCGCCGGCCTCCACGTCCCGCGCTCTGCGGTGCTGACGACGGGGACGCGGTCGATCGTCTTCGTCCGCGAGCCGGACGGCCGACTGTCGCCCCGCGAGATCACCGTTGGCCAGGCCGCGGGCGACCACGTCGAGGTGCTGGCCGGGCTCGAGGAGGGGGAAGTCGTCGTCGCCTCGGCGAACTTCCTGGTGGCCGCCGAGGCGAATCTGGGGACGGCGCTGGGTGAGTTGATCGTGGAAGGGCCCGCCGGCGGGCACGAGAAGCACGGGGTGTCCGGAGGACACGATGACCACGGCGCGCCCGTCGGCCACGAGAATCACGGCGCCCCCGCGTCGCCTGCGCCCCACGCCGGTCACTGAGGAGGTGCGGCCATGCTGAAGCGAGTCATCGAGTGGTCGGCCGCGAACCGGTTCATCGTGATCGTGCTCGCGGCGTTCGCGGCGGCGGCGGGCGTCGTGGCGATGCGGGAGATCCCGCTCGAAGCGCTCCCCGACCTCTCGGACGTGCAGGTGATCGTCCAGGTCGACTACGAGGGGCAGGCCCCGCAGATCGTCGAGGACCAGGTCACCTACCCGGTGGCGAGCGAGATGCTGAAGGTCCCGGGCGCGAAGACGGTGCGCGGGTACTCGTTCTTCGGCGTCTCGTTCGTCTACGTGATCTTCGAGGACGGCACCGACCTCTACTGGGCCCGGAGCCGGGTCCTGGAGTACCTCTCGGCGATCCAGGGAAAGCTGCCGCCCGGCGCGACGGCGACGCTCGGCCCGGACGCGACCGGGCTCGGCTGGATCTACCAGTACGTCCTCGAGGACACCACGGGCCGCCGGTCCCTCTCCGAGCTGCGCGCGCTCCAGGACTGGTACCTCCGCTTCCAGCTCACCGCCGTCCCGGGCGTGAGCGAGGTGGCGACGGTCGGCGGCTTCGAGAAGACGTACGAGGTCGTGATCGACCCGGTCAAACTCCGCGGCTACGGAGTCTCGGTCACGGACGTCATGCGCGCCGTCCAGGGCGCCAACCAGGACGCCGGCGCCATGATGATGGAGATCTCCGAGCGGGAGTTCATGGTCCGCGGGCTCGGGTACTTCAAGGGGATCCCGGACATCGAGAGCGTGGTCGTCGGGACGACGTCGCGCGGCGCGCCGATCCGCATTGCGGACGTGGCGCAGGTGCGGGAGGCGCCGAACGTCCGGCGCGGGATCGCGGACCTGGACGGGCGCGGCGACGTCGTGGGCGGCATCGTCGTCATGCGCTCCGGCGAGAACGCCCTCGCCACGATCGATAGGGTCAAGGAGAAGCTGTCCGAACTCGAGGCGGGGCTCCCGCCCGGCGTGGTCATCCGCCCGGTCTACGACCGGAGCGACCTGATCCTGCGCGCGATCGCCAACCTGAAGGAGAAGCTCCTCGAGGAGCTGGTCGTGGTCGGGCTGGTCTGCCTGGTCTTCCTCTTCCACGCGCGCAGCGCGCTCGTCGCCATCGCGACCCTCCCCCTCGGGATCCTGATCGCCTTCGTCGCCATGCGCGCCCTCGGGATCGGGGCCGACATCATGAGCCTCGGCGGGATCGCGATCGCGATCGGCGCGATGGTCGACGCGGCGATCATCATGATCGAGAACATGCACAAGCACCTGGAGCGCGTCGTCGGCCGGAAGCGGGACGAGCTGCGCGCGGCGGGTGCAGTGCCTCCGAAGGCGGCGGGTGCGCCGGTTCCGGAGGCGGCGGCTGCGCCGGTTCCGGACGATGGGCGGCTGGACACGGCGCTCCTCACCGAGCGGGAGCGGTGGGCCGTGGTCGTCGAGTCGGCGAAGGAGGTCGGCCCCGCCCTCTTCTTCTGCCTCCTGGTCATCACCGTCTCCTTCGTCCCGGTCTTCGCCCTCGAGGCGCAGGAGGGCCGGCTCTTCGAGCCGTTGGCCTGGACCAAGACGCTGGCAATGGCGGCCGCGAGCGTCCTCTCGGTCACGGTCGTGCCGGTGGCGATGGGGCTCTTCATCCGCGGGCGGATCCATCCGGAGCGGAAGAACCCGGTCTCGCGCGGGCTCATGGCGCTCTACCGGCCGGTGATCGACTTCACGCTCCGGCATCGCCTGCCCGTGATCGCCGCGGCGCTCGCCACGATCCTCCTCGCCTGGATCCCCTTCCGGCGGATCGGGGGCGAGTTCATGCCGCCGCTCGACGAGGGGACGATCCTCTACATGCCGACGACGCTCCCGGGGATCGGGCCGACCCGCGCCCAGCAGGCGCTCCAGAGGCAGGACAGCATCTTGGCGTCGTTCCCGGAGGTGGCGAGCGTCTTCGGCAAGGC
>VSDC01000573.1:0-1522 GCA_047459275.1 Gemmatimonadota bacterium | reverse complement strand
AGCATATCGTGGCCGCCATGGATGAGCAACGCCAGGTGGACCCACTTCGCGGCTGCGAGCCCGGGGGGCCTCGACTCCTTCAGCTGCGGTCGGACCGCCGGCTCGGGCACGAGTGGGACGATTGGGATGGGAATCCGCTCCCCAACGGAGGAATCTTCCACGAGCCCCCCGGCCTCTTCTTCCGACTGATCGGCGCCTGGTTCCTGGCCGTGTTGCTCATCGTGGCGGCGGGGCTGTGGCTCGTCTCTCCGCGGCTGGCGCAGCTCCATCAGGCGTTGCCGGCGATCCTCTGGACCGCCCTCGCGCTTGGCGCCGCTGCGATCGCCGCCTGGATCGCGCTGCTCGCGCTTTCCCTGCGCATCCGTAGGAATCTGCTGCCGCCGCGCCTGGTCGAGCGCGGGCTCCTCCCCCGGGTCATGCCCCTGGCGGAGAGATCCGGACGCTGGTTCGGCATCTCGCGCGACCGGGCCGGGAACGCGGCGCTCCGCGTCTACAACGGACTCGCCGCGGCGAGGGCTCGCCCCGGCGGCATGAGCCCCGACAAGCTCCTCGTCCTGCTCCCTCGCTGCCTGGACAAGGAGAGCATGCAGGGCGCGATGAACATCTCGGCCCGTTACGGCGTGCCCATGTTCGTGGCGTCCCGCGGGCGGTACGCCCGGGAGATGATCGCGCGCGTGAAGCCGCGGGCCGTCGTCGCCGTCGCGTGCGAGCGCGACCTCGTGAGCGGCGTGCACGACGTCGCATCCAAGCTCCCGGTCCTCGGCTCGACGCTCGGCCTTCCCGACGGCCCCTGCAAGAACACCACGGCTGATCTCCAATCGCTCGAGGAGCAGATCCGGACGTTCCTCGGCCTGGACGCCGCGCCTGCAGCCCCTGATTCGCTTCGGTAGCCAGTCCATTGGGAGGGCGACCCCGGGGCTCGATGCAAGGGGCGCCGATCTCGATCCCGCGGGATCGAGATCGGCGCCCTGTCGTATTCGTTCGTTTCGCGTGCCCGGGCGGCTCAATTGCGCCCGCAGGCCTCGCAGTAGCCGACGAGCTCCAGTCGGTACCCCTCGACTTCGAACCCCTCCACGGGTCCGAGGCGCTCGAGCGCTTCCGCTTCCAGCTTCCCCGGCACGTCCAGCACCGCCCCGCACGAGAGGCACCGGGCGTGCGGATGCGGGTCCGTACGGCCATCGTAGCGCGCGGAACCGTCCCCGTAGGTCAACTTCACCGCGAGACCACAGCCGACCAGCGTCTCCAGCGACTTGTACACCGTCGCCAGGGAGATGTCCGGGATCTCCGCCCGCACGGCGGTGAACACATCATCTGCCGTGGGGTGGCGATCCGTCTCCAAGAGATAGCGATAGACGGCGGCGCGCTGCTCGGTGAAGCGCTGCCCGGTCGATTCCAGAGCCCGCCGGAGGACCGCCTCCGCTTCGGCGGGGCTCATCCGGGCCGGGGTCCGTACCTCCATCGATCCCTCTCCGTGCCTGCTCGCACGCGTGCGCTGCAACTATTAACTTTTATTAACTTTACC
>VSDC01000572.1:0-1523 GCA_047459275.1 Gemmatimonadota bacterium | reverse complement strand
GTCTGGACCGGGCTCTTCCCGATCCCGCCGGGGATGCACAAGTACATGTTCGTCGTCGATGGCGAGCGGTGGGTGACCGACCCCAGGGCGGAGCGATACATCGACGACGGCTTCGGCATGCGCAACGCACTCGTGAGCGTCATAGCACCGACGGGGAGGACGTCCTGACCGCACAGCCCGCATTCCGGATGACCCTTGCCCTGGCGGCCGTTGCCTGCGCCGCCGCGCCCGCCGGCGCGCAATCGACCGAGCTGTGGCTCGATGCCGCCGCGGCACACGCGCGCCCCCCGGCCGGACTTCGCGCGTTGGACCCGGCAGTGCTCGGCTGGATCGGCGGCCGCCTCGTGATCGACCAGGTCGGGCCGATGGCGCTGGACCTTTCGGCCTTCGGCGGTAGGAGCGCGGAAGACTCGGAGAGCCGCTGGCTGACCGGCGCGGCCGGGCTCACCCTCTCTCACCGCGTCGGACGGTGGATCGTCGACGGCCGCGCCGAGTGGTTCGGCATCGACCACGCCCGGCCCAACGCCTACCGGGCCCAGGCGCTCCGCTTCACACCCAGGATCGTCCGCGCCTGGGGACCCTTCACCGTCTCCGCCGTGGGCGACGTCTACCGTGGAAGCTGGCGGCTCGGCGGCACCCCGGTCGCTCCGGGCCCGGCTCCCGACATCCTCGACCTCGAGGGCGACCTCCGGTCGGTCGGGGGCGGCCTGGTCCTCGGCCGTGCCGTGGGCCGGGCCTGGCTCCAGGCGTCCGTCGAAGTCCACGATGCGATCAACGGCGTGGCGGACGGGACCTTCGCCGCGCTGGGCACGTCCGGGCATCTCAGGCTCGGGCCCGCGGACCTCGACCTCGGCGCGAAGTACTGGCGCACGCCGCTCGGCGACGAGCTCGACCTCCGCGTGGCCGCCGCCACGCGCATCACGCCCCGCGTCGTCGCCTTCGCCAGCGTGGAGAAGGCGGCGATCGATCGGGTCTTCGGCGCTCCGCGCAGCATCACGGCGAGCGTCGGGGTGAGCTGGCGCGTGGCGGGCGGACGGCAGTCCCGGGCGCTCCCCATCGTGGAGGTGGCCGAGCCGGTCGGCCGCGGGCGCAGGGTGCGCTTCCAGGTCGAGGGCGGGATCGCCGAGCGCGTCGCGCTCGCGGGCAGTTTCACCGATTGGCAGCCGCGTCCGATGCGCCGGACTCGGGACCGTTGGGTCCTGGAGCTCGTCCTCGAGCCGGGCGTCCACCACTTCGGCTTCCTGCTCGACGGCGAGCGCTGGTACGTCCCGGACGATGCCCCCGGGATCGTGGATGACGGGTGGGGCCAGAAGAACGCGAGCTTCGTCATTCAGGAGGGACCGTGACGCCGTCCCGGCTCCGCACGTCATTCATTGTACATGGACTTCACACCCTCGTGGGGGTCCGAATGAAACGAACCATAATCACCCTTGGCGTTCTCGCCACCTTGGGCGCCGGCATGGTCCCGGTGCTGGCAGGGAGTGCCATAGGGGCTCAGGTCAACGGCAATCTGGCTCGCGCCA
>VSDC01000091.1:0-7456 GCA_047459275.1 Gemmatimonadota bacterium | reverse complement strand
AGCGGCTTTCGGTATAGAGGAAATGCCAAACCTGCGTCTGGGGATCGTCGGCTTGCCGAACGTCGGCAAGTCCACCCTGTTCAACGCGCTCACGGGGGCGGGCGCGGCGGCCGAGAACTATCCGTTCTGCACCGTCGACCCGAACGTGGGCGTCGTGCCCGTGCCCGATCCGCGCCTCGATCTCCTCGCCGAGCGCGTGCAGCCGAAGGTGGTCACGCCCGCGGTCGTCACCTTCGTCGACATCGCCGGGTTGGTCAAAGGCGCGTCCCAGGGCGAGGGGCTCGGGAACCAGTTCCTGGCCAACATCCGCGAGGTCGATGCCATCGTCCAGGTCGTCCGGTGCTTCGACGATCCGGACGTCACCCACGTGCTCGGATCGGTGGATCCGGTTCGGGACCGGGAGATCATCAACCTGGAGCTCGCGCTGGCGGACCTGCAGAGCGTCGAGAAGCGCATCCAGCGCGTCGAGAAGGTCGCCCGGAGCGGGGACAAGGAGGCGCAGGCCGAGCTCGCGCTGCTGCAGAGGCTCCAGGCCCTCCTCTCGGAGGGGCGGCCTGCGCGGCTGGTCGAGCTCGCGGACGAGGACGATGCCCGCCGGCTCGCGGCGCTCCAGCTCCTCACCGCGAAGCGGGAGCTGTACGTCGCGAATGTGGCGGAATCGGACCTGCCGGGCGGCGAGAACGAGCACGTGGCCGCGCTCCGCGCCGCGATCGCCGCCTCGGGGGAGCCGGCCGAGGTAATCCCGCTCTCGGTCAGGATCGAGGCCGAGCTGATGGAGCTCCCGCCCGAGGAACGCCAGGTGTTCCTCCAGGAGCTCGGCCTCCCGGAGCCCGGCCTCTGGCGGCTGATCCGCGCCGGTTACCGGCTCCTCGACCTGATCAGCTTCTTCACCGCGGGCGAGAAGGAGGTCCGCGCCTGGACCATCCGCAAGGGCACGCGCGCGCCGCAGGCCGCCGGCGAGATCCACAGCGACTTCGAGCGGGGGTTCATCCGCGCCGAGACCCTCGCCTGGAACGACTTCGTCGCCGCCGGGTCCCAGAAGGCCGCCCGTGAGCAGGGCCTCATCCGCTCCGAGGGGAAGGACTACGTCGTCCAGGACGGCGACATCATGCTGTTCCGGTTCAACGTCTGAGGCGTCTCCCTCCCTGGACCGGAACCGCCCGAGGTCTTATATTACTGTGCTTTACTCCTGCCCCGTCGGGCACGGCGGGGCCGCTCTCAGACCACAGGAGGATACCACGTGAGAGCTTACGAAGTAGTCTACATCTTCGATTCCGCGCTTCCGGACGAGGCCGTCGAGCAGCGGCTGGAGCGCTACCACGAGCTTCTGACCGGCGACGGGAAGGGCGAGATCACGGCGATCGATCGCTGGGGGAAGCGGCAGCTCGCCTACCCGATCAACAAGAAGACGAGCGGCAACTACGTCGTCGTGCAGTTCCGTGCCGAGCAGGGCGCTCTGCCCGAGTACGAGCGCGTGCTGAAGCTGGACGACGGGCTGTTGCGCTACCTCGTGGTCCTGCACGAGGGCGAGCCCACGGCGCCGATGTCGATCGCGACGCGTGAGCCGCGCCCGGTCGAGGAGGAAGAGGAAGAGGACGAGGAAGAAGTGGACGAGGAGGAGTGACGATGGCGCGTCAAGCGAAGGCCTGCCAGCTCTGCGAAGCGGGCATCCGGCTGGTCAACTACAAGGACGAGAAGACGCTGTCGCGGTTCCTCACCGACCAGGGCAAGATCCTTCCTCGTCGGATGACCGGGACGTGCGCGCGGCACCAGCGACAGCTCAGCACCGCGGTCAAGCGGGCGCGGTTCCTCGCGATCCTCCCCTTCATCAAGGGGTACGCGGGGTAAGAAGTGACCGAAGGCAGGGAGCGGGGCTGGGGCGCGGTCGCGGCGCTCGCGTTCGCGTCGGCGACGTTGTCCGCGGCGAGTGCGCTGTCGCTGATCTTCGTTCCGTTCTCGCTCCTGCTGGTTGCGCTGCCGCCGCGCCGCCCCATTCGGATCGTGGGCGCGGCGGCGTTGGTCGGGCTCGTGTTCCAGGGCGGGGTATCCGACACGCTCACCTACGCCGAGCTAGGGTGGGCCTTCGTCCTGGGCGGCTGGTTCGTCCTGCTCGCCGCGGTCCGGCCGGGCGGGCGTTTCCTCGGGGTGGCGCTCGGAGCGCTCGCCGCGGCGGTCGGCACGGGCGCCATCGTCCTGGCGCTGCGACCCGGCGCGTGGCGCGCGCTCGATTGGGCCGTGTCACGGAGGTTCCACGACGCGGCGAGCGTCCTGGCGACGGCCTCGGCAAGGGCGGCTGGCTCGGAGCGGTGGGCCGAACAGGTCGTGGACGCCGTGTACCGCGCGGCCGACCTCCAGGCCCTGTTGCACCCGGCGCTCCTCGCGCTGGCATCGCTGGCGGGACTCGCCGTCGCCTGGTGGGGGTACAAGCGGCTGGGCGGGACGGCCGGCCAGACGCTCGCGCCGTTCAGCGAATTCCGGTTCCACGACGAGCTGGTCTGGGTCCTGATCGCCGGGATCCTGCTCGTCGTGCTCCCCGTCGAGGGCGCGGCGCTCCGGGCGGGCTCCAACCTTGTCCTGTTCATGGCCGCGCTCTACGCGCTGCGCGGCATGGCGGTGCTCCTGGCGCTGACCGGGATGCCCGGGTGTGGCGCGATCGGCCTGGGGGTCCTGGCGCTGTTCGTATTACCGATGGTCATGCTCGGCGCGGCGTTCGTTGGGCTGGCCGATACCTGGATCGACCTGAGGGCGCGCCGCACGGCGGGCTCGGGCTCCTGAGGGGTTGAGACCATGAAGAAGAACGTCAAGGTGATTCTGAGGGAGGACGTGGCGAAGCTGGGCACGGCGGGCTCGATCGTCGCCGTGAGGCCGGGCTACGCACGCAACTATCTGATTCCGCAGGGGAAGGCGTACGAGGCGACGGAGGCGAACATCCGTCAGCTCGAGGAGGAGCGTCGCCGTGCCGAGGAGCGCGCGCGGCGGGACTACCTCGAGGCGCGGCGCCGCGCCAAGGCGCTCGAGGGGATCTCGCTGACCTTCGAGGCGCGGGCGGGCGAGGAATCGAAGCTGTTCGGCTCGATCACGACCGCCGACATCGCCGATCGGCTGAACCAGCAGGGGCTGGACTTCGAGGTCGATCGCCGGATGATCGACCTCGACGAGCCGATCAAGACGCTCGGCGTCTTCTCGGTCCCGATCCGGCTGCACCCGGACGTTCGCCCGGAGATCAAGGTCTGGGTCATCAAGCAGGAGGACTGAAGGCCGCGGGATCGGCGATCCCTTGGGGAAGAGTGGACGCGGCACGCCCCGTCTCCCATAATTTGGGGAGGCGGGGCATGCCGCATCATGGGGTATGGTGTGCCGCGCATCGGAGGGGATACGCGCGTTCCCGTGTCAGGCCGATCGCGGCAGGAACGTTTACACTGCGACGAACGGGTCGAGCTGCCGGCGGGCCGGACTGGCCTGATTGATGCACCGGCCCGGTCCACGCGCGCCGCTCCGGACGCCACGCCGGCGACGGGGCGGGGAACAATCCGTCGGCAGCTCCAATATAGGGAATGGCGAGCCAGGAAAGCGTTACAGGAGAACGGATTTCGACGGCCGTGGCGCCTCAGTCGCTCGATCTGCCCGCGCCGCTTGCGCGCGCCATCGAGCTGGCGGCCGAGCGTAAAGGCGTCGATCTGCTCTTGCTCGATCTTCGGGAACTGTCCGACGCGACAGACTATTTCTTCCTCGTGAGCGGGAACTCCGATCTGCACGTGCGTGCGATCGCGGAGCACATAATCGACGAGCTGAAGAAAGAGGGCGTGCGGCCTGGTCACGTCGAGGGGCTACGGGCCGGTCGCTGGGTCCTGATCGATTACATCGACTTCGTCGTCCACGTGTTCCACCCCGCCGCGCGGGACTTCTACCAGCTCGAACGTCTCTGGGGCGACGCTCCGATGCACGCCCTCGACGTGTGAAGGGAGACCCTGATGATGCACCGCCTCCTCCTCGTTTCGGTCCTTGCAGTCCTGGCGACCGTACTCGCACCCGCAGACGCGAGCGCCCAGTACTTCGGCCGCAACAAGGTGCAGTACCGCGCCTTCGACTTCCAGATCATCTCGACGGAGCATTTCGACGTCTACTTCTACGAGGAGGAGCGGGAGGCGGCGCTGGATGCCGCGCGGATGGCGGAGCGGGCCTACGCCAGACTCTCCAGGCTCCTGCAGCACGAGTTCAAGGAGAAGAAGCCGATCATCCTCTACGCGTCCCACGCGGAGTTCCAGCAGACCAACACGTACCCGTACGCGATCGAAGAAGGGATGGGCGCCTTCGCGGAGGCGCAGAAGGGCCGGGTCGTGATCCCGTTCATCGGCTCCTACGCCGAGTTCGACCACGTGCTGCGCCACGAGCTGGTTCACGCGTTCCAGTACGACATCATGTTCAAGAACGCGGCGCTCGACAACGTGAACCCCTTCTCGATCTCGTTGCCCCTGTGGTTCATCGAGGGGATGGCCGAGTACCTGTCGATCGGGCACATCGACGCCATCACGGCCGCGTGGCTCCGCGACGCGGTGCTCTCCGGCTACTTCCGGACGATCGGCGAGATGAACCGCCGCAACGACTACCTCTCGTACCGCTTCGGCCAGGCGTTGTGGGCTTACATCGGGTCGAAGTGGGGCGACGAGGTCATCGGCCTCCTCCTCAACCGCGCCACGCGGGTCGGCCTTTCTCGCGCGTTCGAGACCACGCTCGGCGTGTCCCTCGCCGAGCTGAGCCAGGAGTGGGCGACGGCCGTGCGCAGCACCTACCTGCCGCAGATCGCCGAGTTCGACCGGCCCGAGACCTTCGCACGGCCCCTGCTGCGCCACGAGAAACCCTTCGAGGGCCCCGGCTACCTTTCCCCGGCCATCTCGCCGGACGGAAGCAAGCTCGCCGTTTTCGCCCAGCACGAGGGGCTCGACGTCGATCTCTGGCTCGTGGACGCGAGGACGGGCAAGTTCGAGAAGCGCCTGATCCGTTCGAGCCGCGAAGCGGACTTCGAGTCGCTCCGCTACAACAGCTCGGCCGCCTCCTTCTCGCCCGACGGCCGCTACCTCGCCTTCGTCGCTCAGACCGGCGGCCGTGACGCGCTCTACATCTACGACGTCGAGCGGAAGCGCCTCCACCGGAAGCTCGAGTACGAGCTCAGCGCCATCATGAGCCCGAGTTGGAGCCCGGATGGCCGTGAGATCGCGTTCGCCGGGAACGAGGGCGGGATCACCGATCTCTTCGTCACGGACCTGGAGGGGAACCTGCGGCGCCTGACGCGCGACCGTTACGCGAATCTGTTCCCCTCGTGGTCTCCCGACGGCCGGTACATCGCCTTCAGCACCGACCAGGGGCCCGGGACGGACTTCGAGAAGCTGTCGTACTCGAATCTCCGCGTGGCGCTCTACGACGTCCAGACGGGCGTGGTCGAGGTGCTGCCTCACCAGGAGGCGGGCAAGAACATCAACCCCGTCTGGTCGCCGGACAGCCGCTCGCTGATCTGGGTCAGCGATCGGACCGGCACGAAGGATCTGTACCTCTTCCGTCGCGACGAGGGGCAGCTCTACCGCATCACGCGGATGATCTCCGGCTCCATGGGTCCGACGGCGACCGACATGAGCCCGACGCTGAGCTGGGCGCGCGACGCGGGCACCCTCGTCTTCGTCTACTTCGAGAACGCCGGCCACAGCGTGTTCGCGATCGACGACCCGTTCGCCCTCAGGCGTGTCGCCGTCTCCGACGTCCCGGTCGGAGAGAGTCCCGTCCCCGTGGCTGGCGGCAACGTGCCCGCCGCGGATTCGCCCGCGGTGGCGGTCGCCGTTGGAGACTCGGTGGGCGGCGCAGGCGGAGCGGGTGGCGACGTCGGGACCGGGCAGGCTATCGCCGGAAGCGATCCGGACTCTGCGGCCGCGGCCGGTGCGGGCGAGGAACGGAGGGCGACGTCGCTCTCGTTCTACCGGTCGAGCGAAGGGTTCCGGCCCAGCGACCGCCTGCCCGAGGGGACGGTGATCCCCGAGCCGATCTCCGTGATGGCGCTCCTGGACAGCGCCGATTACGCGCTCCCGGACACCGCGGACTTCGAGATCAGGGACTACAGGGTCCGCTTCAGTCCGGAGGCGATCGGTCGACCCACCATCGGCGCGGAGGTGGGCGGCTACTACGGGAACGGCCTGTATGGAGGGAGCTACATCTGGCTCTCGGACATGCTCGGGAACCACAACATCTTCCTGGCCGGGAGCGTGAGCGGGACGTTCTCCGACGCCGTCGTCTTCGCCGGGTACGAAAACCTGAAGACGCGTGCGAACTACGGGTTGGCCGTCTCGCAGGTCCCGTTGTACAGCTACGGGGGTCCCTTCTACGGTATCCATCCGGCCGGCCCCGAGGGCGAGCTCGTGTACGTCGACCAGTTCGTCCGGGACCTCTACCGCCAGGTCGAAGGAGTGGTGAGGTATCCCTTCAGCACGTTCCGTCGCCTCGAGTTCGGGGCCACCGCCGCCATCATCCGGCGGGACCTGGTGCTCCGGGGCGAGAGCCTCACCACCGGTCGGCTGGTCAACGTGGACCAGTACATCAGGGACTGGAAGTACATCCAGCCGAGCGCCGCCCTCGTGTTCGACAATACGACGTGGGGGTGGATCTCGCCGATCGACGGCCGTCGCTACCGTCTGCAGGTCGCTCGCACGGTGGGCGATTTCAACTACAACGAAGGGCTCGTCGATTTCCGGAATTACCTCAACTTCAAGCAGCGGGCGGTTCTCGCCACGCAGGTCCTCCTGCTCACCCGTTTCGGCGAGGGGTCGGGCCACTTCTACTACTACTGGGGTGGGCCGTACTTCCTGCGCGGGTACGACGCGACGTCCTTCGAGGGGCCGAACGAGTGCGGCAGGAACCGCTCTTACGGGACGTGCCCCGTGCGCGACCAGTTGATCGGAACGAGCGCCGCGCTGTTCCGCTCGGAGCTGCGTTTCCCGGTCATCACGGAGCTCCAGGTCGGGTTCCTGGGCAACTTCCCGCCGGTCGACGCGGTGTTGTTCTTCGACGCCGGGCTGGCGTGGAACGACCAGGTCTGCATCGACAACGGGATGCCGGTCTTCGACAGCCGGAGCTGCCCGAACGCCCAGGACATCAAGCTCGTCTGGCGGCGCGAGCCGGGCCAGAACCCGCTCTACTATCGTGAGCCGCTCTACAGTTACGGGGTGGGGCTGCGCGCTTTCATCTTCTTCGGCGTGCTGCGGCTGGACTACGCGTTCCCGCGCAGCCGGCCGGACAAGAGCGGGGTGTTCAGCGTTTCGTTCGGACCGTCGTTCTGAGGGGCCCGGCGCGCTGCGGCGTCCCGGGGCTCTGCGTGCGAGCGTCCGGGGCGCTCCCCATGCGGGCGTCCCGGCGCTCCTCGCTCCGCGGCCTCGCCGCGGCGACGGCGTTCGCTCCGGCTCGGCTCGGTCGGCCG
>VSDC01000002.1:0-31052 GCA_047459275.1 Gemmatimonadota bacterium | reverse complement strand
TCCGCGCCACGTGCTCCTCGCCCGGGCCGCTCGTGATCAACAGTCGGCCCTCGAAACGGCGGGACAGCGCGTCGCCCACGGCCGCGAAGCGGTCGAGCGGCCATCTCTTGTACGGACGCCGCGAGACGGGCGACAACGCCGCCGCCGGCGCGTCCGCCGGCCAACCCAGCCGCTCCCAGAGCGCCGCCGCGAACTCGCGGTCCGCGTCCGTGAGCGCCAGCTCCAACCGCAACGACCCTACGGAGACGCCCAGCGGCCGGAGCAGCTCCACCTTGTGCGCCGCCGAGTACGCGTGCTCGCCCGAGGGATGCAGCCGGTGCGTGTACCCGAAACGAAACCGCTTGCCCCAGCCGATCCGCATCGGCGCCCGGGTCAGACGGGCCAGGATCGCGCTGTGCGGCGTCGACTGGAAGTCCACGACGACGTCATAACGATCCGCGCCGAACGACGCCGCGAGCAATTCCGCCTCTGTCCGCCGCGGCAGGTAGCGCCGCACGCGCCGCAGCGCCGGATTGCCGTCCAGGATCGGCGCGAACGCCGGGCGCGTGAGGAAGTCGATCTCCGCGTCCGGACACGCCTCGCGCAGCGAACGGATGGCCGGGGTGCCGAGGAGCACGTCCCCGAGTCGGCCGAGCTGGATCAGCAACACCCTCATGGACCGGTCAGGACCTCCGGTTACGCCGTCGCCGCATAGGCGCCGACCGCTTCCACCTCCTCCAGGCGCTCGCGCGCCACGGTTACTCCGGGGCCGCCGTTCCCGCCAGCGAACCGCGCCGCCACCACCGCGGCCGCATCGGCCTTGAGGAACAGCACATCCGTCGAGCGTACGCCCTCGAGCATCACGGCGAAAGACTCGCGGGGATAGAGCCGCCAGTCGTCGCCGTCCAGGAGGATCGCCGCATCGAAGTGAGGGGCGATCGGCGCCAGGTACTCCTCGATCCCGATCCCGGCGACCAGCTCGAGGTGCTCGGCGATGAATTCGATGTGGAGGACCCGGCACCGCTCCAGCGTGCGCTGCATTCCGGCGAGGGCAAGGGGCTCCGCGCCCTCGACGTCCACCACCACGACATCGAACGGGCCGCTCGTGACCGCGTCGTCGACGCGGCGCATCCGCACCTTCACGACCTCCGGCCGGTCGTAGGTGAAGGCGTAGTGCTCGACGCGCGGACGGATCTTGCTCCCGCCCGAATTGCTCGTGTTCAGGAAGAACTCGACCTCGCGCTCCGCGTCGCCCGCCGCGAAGTGATGCAGCTCCGCGTTGCGCACCTGGTTCAGGTGCACATTCAGCCGCAGCAGCTCGAAGGTCCGGGGGTTGGCCTCGATGCCGCAGACGTGGGCGACTCGCTTCGACACCGGGATCAGCAGCGTCCCCACGTGCGCGCCGACAAAGAGGACCCGCGAAGAAGGCGTCAGGTGCGGCTCGAGCGCGTCGAGGCTTCCGCGCCCGTACATGCCGCGCCGACCCAGTCGCTTGGCCAGCACGCTGGTGTCCTCGGGCGTGAGCAGGATGAGACCGTTCTCCGCATCGTACAGGACGGCGATCGCACGGGGACCGACCAGCCACCGGATCAGACGGGAGCGGAGCGAGCGACCGAATAGTCGGTAGCGGCGGCCCATGGTCCTGATCATGATGGGACCTCCCGGGTGGTGGCGAGAAGGCTCTCGAGCGCGGTCCACACGGCCTCCAGCGGGATGTCCGCAACGAGGTCCGTTTCCGAGACGACGACACGGTGCTCCGCGCCGAGCGGCCGCCACCCCCGGGCCTGCCTTCTCCCGCAGAGTCCGACCACCGGCACGCGGAGCGCTTCGCAGACGTGGACCGGCCCCGTCATCGTCGACACGAACGCCGAGACGCGGCGTAGGAAACGAACGTAGTCGGGAAGCGGCCAATCGCCGGGGAGCACGGCCGCAGGCGCTTTCATCAGTCTCGCCACCTCGAGGGCGCGCTCGTGCTCGGCCGCGCCGGCGCACGAGACGACGACGCGTGCACCCGCCTCCGCCGCGCGGTCGCCGAGCGCCGCGAACCGATCGAGCGGCCAGCGGTGTTTCTCGCGTGTGAGATTCGGGTTGAGCACGACCACGGGGTCTTTCGGGCCGATTCCGTGGTCCTCGAGGAAGCGTCGGGCGACCTCGGGGAGTCCTTCGGGGACGTCGAGGACGGGACGATCCGGCGTGAGGACGCCCAGGACGGCGCCGACGCCCGCGTGGGTCCGGACCTCATGCCCCTCTCCGTCGACCGGGAAGAGGTAGTCGAACCAGCCGCGGGCACGAGGATGATCGAACGTCGCCGTCCGTCGCGCGCCGGCGAGCCGCGCGACGAGCGTCGCCGTCGAAGAGAAGGCGGTGTTCAGGTCGAAGGCCAGGTCGAAACGGCGGGAGCGCAGCACCCTGAGCAACGCCGGCCACGTCGTCGGGCGCTTACGGTCGAAGAGGAGCACCTCGTCCACGCCCGGGACCCAGGGCGCGATCTGCACGCTCCGCGGCGAGACGAGGAGCGTGATCCGCGCATCCGGGAAGCGCGACCGCACCGCCGCGATCGTGGGCGTCGAGACGAGGAGGTCGCCCAGGCGGTCGAGGCGGAGGAAGAGGATGGACGCGACCTCCCCGCCGGGGCCCCCGAGGGCCGCCGGATCCCGCGCTTCCCTCCTGCCGAGCACCGACAGGAACAGCGCCATCGCAGCGTCGCGAACGGTGCGCACTACCGGTTTTCCTCCGACTGCGCCACGCTACGGACGTCCAGACGCGACCGGACGGGCGTCGCCCTCGAATTGCATGTCGTACAACCGGCGGAACAGCCCATCCTGCTCGAGCAGCTCCTGATGCGTCCCGCGCTCGACGATGCGCCCCCGGTCCAGGACCAGGATCAGATCGGCCCGCTGAACCGTGGACAGCCGGTGCGCGATCAGGAACACCGTCCGGCCCGCGAACAGTTGCTCGATCGCTCGCTGGACGAGACGCTCGGACTCGGTGTCGAGCGCGCTCGTCGCCTCGTCGAAGATCAGGATATCGGGATCCCGCAGCATCGCCCGCGCGATGGCGATCCGCTGACGCTGGCCGCCGCTGAGTCGCGTCCCGCGCTCGCCCAGGATCGTGTCGTATCCCTCCGGGAGCTGCATGATGAACTCGTGCGCGTGCGCGGCCCGGGCGGCACGTTCGATCGCCTCCTGTGACGCGTCGGGGAGGCCGTAGGCGATGTTGGCCCGCACCGTGTCATGGAACAGCACGGTCTCCTGCGTCACGATCCCGAGCCGGGAACGCAGCGAGCGGAGCGAGAAGTCCCGCAGGTCGACGCCGTCGATCGTGATCCGGCCCTCGGTCGGGTCGTAGAACCGCGCGACGAGGTCCACCAGCGTCGTCTTCCCCGCCCCGCTCGGCCCGACCAGCGCGACGACCTGCCCGGCGCGGATCTCGACGTCGATCCCCTTCAGCACCGGCCGACCCGGCACGTACTCGAAGCCCACGCCCTCCAGCCGGATCGATTCCTCGACGCCCTCGAAGGGGCGCGCGCCATCGCGGTCGTCGATCTCGATCGGCGTGTCCAGGAACTCGAAGACGCGCTCGGCGCCCACCAGCCCCGGCTGCACCAGCGACGGGAACCGCGAGAGCCACTTCGCCGGCTGGTAGAGCTTCATGCTCAGCCCGAGGAACGCGATGAAGCTGGCCGCGTCCATGGACTGCTCGACAAGAACCAGCCTGCTCCCGTACCACAGGAGCAGCACCGTCCCGACCGCGCCCATCATCTCGGTGAGCGGGCTCATCAGCACGCGCAGCCGCTCCGTCCGGACGATGGACTTGTAGTAGTGCTGCGTGAGCTTCCGGAACCGTTCGCGCTCGAATTCCTCGGCCGCCGTCGCCTTCACGAGGCGGATCCCGCTCACCGTCTCCTGGAGGTGCGACGACACCTCGCCCGCCAGGTTCAGGACCCTCCGGTCGCCGCGCTGGAGCCGGTCACGGATCCTTCCCCAGATCGCGAACATCCCGGGAAGCACCACCAGCGCGACGATCGTCAGCTCCAGCGAGATCCCGATCAGGACCACGAAGGACGCGACGATCTGGAGCACCGAGGTCGCGAACTTCGCCAGGTTCTTCGTCACCAGCAGACGGAGCTGGTCGACGTCGCCCGTCAGCCGCGAGATGACCTGCCCGACCCGGGTGCGGCCGAAGAAGCGCAGGTCGAGGTCGAGGAGATGGCTGTAGACCTGGTTGCGCAGGTCGCGCGTCACCGCCTGCTCGAGCCGCACGACCAGGTACTGCTGCAGGAAGTCGAAGATGTTCTTCAGCAGGAAGACGCCGAGGATGAAGAGGTTGATCGCCAGCAACATCCGGTGGGGCTCGGCGTTCGCGGGAACGAATACGCCGAGCGTGTGGTCCAGGACCCACTCGATGATCTCGTCGTCTCCCGTCAGCTCCAGGGGTGCATCCCCGAAGAGCGCCTTGGTGAACGGGATGAGCATGAGCAGGCTGAACGCGTCGAGCGCCGCGAACGCCGCGGAGGCGAGCGCGGCGGCCACGCCCAGCCCGATGTATGGCTTCAGATAGCCGAGGATTCGGCCGTAGAGTCGCATGGACACAACTCGTAGTAGATTCTCTCGTATGCGTCGGCCTTGGCCGCGAGGCTGAAGCGACGGATCGCGTCCTCGCGCGCGGCCTTGCCCATGGTTCGCCGCAGCTCAGGATCCCGGAGCAGCCTGACGACCCGGTCGGCGAACGCCCGGGTGTCCGGGAAAGGCGCGAGGAAGCCCGTCGTGCCGTCCAGAACGACCTCCGGCGAGCCGCCGCCATCGAACGAGACCGTCGGAACGCCCATGGCCAGCGACTCGATCCGGCTGGTCCCGAGGGCCTCGTTCCAGCTAGTATTGACCGTCACATCCATCGCGGCGATGAGGCGCGGCACGTCGGCGCGGTACCCCGCGAAGACGATGCGGTCCGCCACACCGAGCGCCCGCGCCTGCTCCACGTACGGCGCAGGATCTCCGCTCCCCACCGAGAGGAACCACACGTCGGGGACCTGGCGCAACACCTCCGCGGCCATCTCGACGAAGAGGTCGTAGCGCTTGTATGCACCCAGATTCGCGATGATCCCGACGAGCGGCGCGCCGGCCGGGATGCCGAATTCCTCACGCACGCCCGCGCCGTCCACCCTCTCCGGATCGAAGCGCTCCAGGTCCGCGCTCTGATACACGACCTCGATCTTCCGGGGGTCGATTCGCCCCGTCCGCTGCAGGATCTCCTTCACGAACTCCGTGATCGCGATGATGCGACGGACTCGCCGGCTCCGGAACTTGATCGAATTGAAGACGTCCAGCGGGTACTGCATCCCATGCGTGTGGAGCAGCGGCGGGCAGCGTCGCAGCCACAGCGTCGCCAGGTAGAGGTGATCCAGGGAGCGCCCGCGAATGGCGTGCAGCGCGTGGTAATCGCGCTCCTTCACAAGACGACGGAGCGCGCCGAGCGTTTCGAGGCGCGGCCGTTTATCCAGGGGAGGCACCCGCACGAGGCGAGCGCCGACTTCCTCGAACCGCGACAGGTCCAGCGACGGCGGGACGGGCTCGCGCGGCGCCGGCGCCGCCACCGTCACCGAGTGGCCACGGCGCACGAGCTCGCCCACGAGCAGGAGCAACTGGTTCGTGGACCCGCTCCCGAGCTGGCCGTGCTGGTTCAGGTACAGTAGGCGCAACGGCGGACGCGCCCTGCCGCCCGCCGTTCGCCCGTCACTCGTGCTCGGCCCCGACTCCGCGCCGCCCATTTCAACTCCTCGCCCGCGGCATGAGAACGGCTACCGGCAGGATCATCTCTTCCGGACTGACGCCGCCGTGCAGGAACGAGCCCTTGTAGCGCGCCTGGTACTCCCGCAGCTTCGTCGGATACACGAAGAAGTAGTCCTCCCGTGCCAGCAGGTAGTTCGTCGACATTCGTCCCGGGGGGAAGCGCAGGACTCGCTCGTCGCTCACCGCGAAGACCGCCTGCGGATCTTCCGCGCGCAGATCCTGCCCGAATTTGTACCTCAGATTCGTCGTCGCGTCCCGTCGCGCGTAGACCGTGACCGGCTTCTCGCACAGGATCGCGCCGTGATCGGTGGTCAGCACGACCGGCACGCGCCTCACGTACGCCTCCCGGAGGATCCGCCGTGCGGCCGACCGCTCGAACCACTGCCGGGTCAGCGCCCGCAGCGCGGCATCGTCGCGCGCGACCTCCTGGAGCACCGCCGACTCGCTGCGCCCGTGCGTCAGCAAATCCACGAAGTTGAAGACGACGGCCGTCACGCCGCCGGCATGGAGCGCGCCCCGCACGCGCCCGATCAGGTCGTCCGCGTCGGCGTCGGTGATCACCTTCTCGTAGTGCACCGGCACGTCGCGCCCGGTCAGCCGCCGGAGCTGCTCGCGCAGGAGCTCGTCCTCGAACGCGTTCCGGCTCCCTTCGTCGGTCGCCCACCACTCCGGACGTCGGCGCGCGATCTCGTCCGGGAACCGTCCGCTGAAGAGCGCGTTCCTAGCATACGGCGTCGCCGTCGGGAGGATGCTGCAGTACAGCTCCTCGTCCAGGTCGAAGTCCGCGGCGACCAGCGGCCGGATCGCGCGCCACTGGTCCAGCCGCAGGCAGTCGATCACCACGAACAGGACCGCGCCCGCGTCCAGCAGCGGGACGAGACGACGCTCGACCAGGTCCGTCGACAGCGGCGGCCGGTCCACGTCCCCGCCGCTCGGCGCCACCCAATCGGCGTATACCCGACAGACATAGATGCCGAACTGCCGACGCAGGTCGGCCAGCAGCGCCTGGACCGAGTCCACGAGACCGGCCTCGCCCGACTCGCGAAGGCGCAGGTCCCAATCCACCAGCTCGTCGTAGAGCGCGAAGTACTCGCGCCATCCCAGCGCCTCGGCGCAGCGCCGCGACAGGTCGGGGAATCGGCTCGCAAAGTCCTGGGCCGCTTGTTGCTGCTGGAGCTGCGTCCCCTCCAGGAGGCGGGTCACCACGCTCAGGACCTGCCGGGGACTCGCCGGCTTGACCAGATAGTCGTCCACCCGGCGGCCGATCGCCTCGAGGAGCGTTCGGTCCTCGTCCGACTTCGTGACCATCACCACCCGCGAGTGCGGGACCTCCCGACGGAGCGCCGCGAGCACCTCGAGCCCGCTCCGCCCGGGCATTTGCTCGTCGAGCAGCACCAGGTCGTACCGCCCCGTCCGAACCAGCGCCAGGGCGTCGTCCCCGTTCGCGGTGGTGTCGACGTGGTAGCCCCGCTGCCGCAGGAAGAGCAGGTGCGGCTCGAGGAGCTCGACCTCGTCGTCCACCCACAGGATCCTCTTGGCCACGGTCGGCATGCGGCCTAAGTTAGATGCGCCCCAAGGTACCGTCAATCAATGAAAATCCTGCTGATCCGCTTCTCTTCGATCGGCGACGTCATCTTGACGACGCCCCTACTAAGGGCGTTGCGTACGGCCTACCCCGACGCCGTGGTGCACTTCGCCACCCGTCGCGCCTTCGCGCCGCTCCTGGAGGGGAACCCGAACGTCGATCGCATCCTCACCCTCCCCGAGGGCGCCGAGGGAGGGCTGCGGGCCCTGGCCCGGACGATCCGCGCCGAGCGCTACGACCACATCCTCGACCTGCACGGCACGCTGCGCGCTCGCCTGCTCCGCATCCTGGTGCCCGGCCCGCGCTGGCGAGGCTACCGCAAGCACACGCTCCGTCGCTGGGCGTTGACGCGACTGAAACAGAATTGGTTCAGAGCGGTGGTGCCGGTGGCGGAGCGCTATTTCGACGCGGCGGCGGCTCTGGGCGTGCGGCCCGACGGCGGGCCGCCGGAGGTGTTCCCGTCCGCGGCGGCGCGGGAGGCGGCATCCACGGCGTTGCGGGCGGCCGGGATCGGAGAGGGAGAGGCGTACGTCGCCATCGCGCCGGGGGCGCAGCATGCGACGAAGCGGTGGCCGGAGGCATCCTGGGCGGAGCTGGCGCGGCGCCTGATCGGCGCGGGGCTCCGGGTCGTGGTGGTGGGAGGGCCGGAGGATGCGGAAGCCAGTGATTGGATCGCGGCGTCCTCGGGCGCGACGAGTGTGGCCGGCGCCCTCGACCTGCCGGGCTCGGCCGCCGTGCTCCAGGGCGCCAGGGCGCTGGCCAGCGGGGACACGGGCGTGATGCACCTGGCGACCGCGGTGGGCACGCCGGTGGTCGCGCTCTTCGGTCCGACGGTGCGGGAGTTCGGGTTCTTCCCCTACAGCAGCCGTGCGACGGTGCTGGAGCGGGAGCTGCCCTGCCGGCCGTGTTCGACGCACGGCGGTCCCGCTTGCCCGTTGGGTCATCATGCATGCATGAGGGAGATCGGGGTGGACGAGGTGGAGGCGGCGGTCCTGGCGGCTGCGGGGTGCGGGGTCGGCACGAGCTGACGGCCCCGGGGCCACGACTCCCGCGCGCCTCCGGGCCCGCGGCTCCGCCGCACCCGTGGGCGCACCGCTCGAGTGGCCCGGCTCCGCGCGCGTCGGGCGCGATCAACCGCCGCCGTCGGCCGCCTCACGGTGCTCGTGCTTCCCGGTATCCACCGGGAGCCACAGGGTGAAGGTGCTGCCCTTTCCCACGTCGCTCTCCAGGGTTACCTCGCCGCCGAGGGCGCGGGCGGTCCGGCGGCTGATGGCGAGGCCGATCCCCGCGCCGCCCTTCCCCGTGGGCTCGATGCGCGCGAATTCCTCGAAGACGAAGGCTTGCTTGTCTTTCGGGATCCCGGCTCCCGTGTCGGTGACGTCGATCGCGATCCACCGGCCCGGGCCGGGCGCCCCACCGTCCGAGCGCACCGAGGCACGTACCGAGATGCGGCCGCGGTCTGTGTACTTGATGGCGTTGGAGAGGAGGTTGCCGAGGACCTGGCGGACGCGGGCGGCGTCGGTCTCGATCCTGGGCATGTCCCGCTCGCATTGGATGTCGAGGGTTAGGCCCTTGGCCTCGGCGGCGGCGCGATTCTCCTCGGCGGCCTCGGTCACGAGCCGGCGAACGTCGACGGGCCGGTGATCGACCTCGATCTCCCCGGCCTCCGCGCGGGCGAGTTGAACGAGATCGTCGATCAGGTTGAGGGCGGTGCGGATCGCGCGGCGGCTCCGGACCACCGCGTCGCGCTGGTCGGGCGCGAGCTCGCCCTTGACCCCCATTTCGAGGAGCTCCAGGAAGCCGTCGGCCGCGCCGAGGGGGTTCTTGACGTCATGGCTGAAGCCGCGCACCAGACGCGCGCGGCTCTCCATAACCCGCTCGAGCTCCATCCGAACCGCCTGTTCTTCGCGCGCCCTGCGCTCGGCCTCGGCCCGGGCCGCTTGAGCCTCGGCGTAGAGCAGAGCATTGTCGTACGCAAAGGCGACCCGTACGGCCAGATCCTGGGCAAAGGCCAGATCCTCCTCGTCGAAACGGCGGCCCGAGACATCCGTGGTGAGGAAGATGGCGCCGAGCGTGCGTCCCCGCGCATTCATGGGGACCGAGATCGATGAGACGAGTCCGAGCTCCCGCAGCGCGCGGAAGTGGTCCTCGTCGGTGGCGAACCGCCGAAGCTCCTCATCGGTGAACTCCCGCACCAGCTCGGCCCGGGCCGTCTCGAAAACAGCGGATTCGACAGCGGTTCGGCCCGCTTCGATCGGCCACCGCCGGCTGATTTCCCGCATTGCCGCCTCGCGCGCCGGATCGGCGTGAGCGATCGCGACTCGTCGTGCGACGCCGTCCCTGAGCACGGTGATGATGCACCCGTCCGCCATCCCGGAGACCACGAGCCGCGCAATGGCCGGGAGCGTCTCCTCGAAATCCAGCGACGACGCCAGGGTGCGACTGGCCTCGACGAGCAGGCGCTGAGCCTCCTCACGCCGCTTGCGCTCCGTGATGTCTTCCATCAGGACCATGACGCCGAGGAGCTTGCCTTCCGCGCTGCGGACTGGCGCGGTCGAGACGCTGACGTCCACTCGCGAGCCGTCCTTGCGCAAACGCTGCGTCTCGAGCCCAGTGAAGATCTCGCCCTGGAGCGCGAGCTCGAACTCCCGCTCGACCTCCGAGGCTCTCTCCTCGGGGACGATCGGCGTGGGTTTGCCGAGCACCTCTTCCTCGCGCCACCCGAACATTCGCTCGGCGGCCGGGTTCCACGCCCGAACCCGGCTTTCGGTGTCCATGTCGATGATCGCCAGGGGCGAGGCCCGGAAGACCGCCTCGAACCGTTCGGTCAGCTCGTGGAAGGAGCGCTCCGCGAGCTTGCGCTGAGTGATGTCCTCGTTGACGACCACCGCGCCCAGGAACTCTTCGTTCGGGCCCAGGATCGGCACGGCCGCGTTGCTGATGATCTTGTGGGACCCGTCGAACCCTTCGATCTCGAACTCCTCGCCGACCGATGTCCTGCGTTCCCTCACCGCCCGCGTGACCGCCCACTCGTGGGGTCGTACCGGCTCCCCCGTCGCCAGCCGCCACGCGCGGTACCGGCCGTAGACCTCCGGTCCTCCGAAGACCGCGCCGCCCCAGATCCTCTTCGCCTCGGGGTTGCCGTAGACGATCTTCCCTGACCCATCCACGATCCAGACTCCGATGGGCAGGTGGTCCAGGACCGTTTGCAGCTCCCGGGTCGCCGCCTGCTCCCGGGACGTCTCCCGCCTCGCCCGCCGGACCGCCGCGCGCATACGCGCGGTGATCGAAGAGATGATCGTGGCGAGGATCAGGAAGAACGCGAAGGTGATGAACCAGAGGGGTGCGTCGAAGCCGATGTCGCCGATCGGCGGGAGGAACAGGTAATCCGCGGCGAGGACCGATAGCGTGCCCACCAGGAGGGCGGGCCAGAACCCGGCGAGCCACGCGCTGAAAACGACGGCCAGGGTGAAGAAGAAAAAGATGTCCCACCGTAGCAATTCGCGGGACACCGCGCTCGCCGCCAATGCCGCGGTGAACAGGGCAAGGGCGAGCACGTAACGCCTGACTGCGGGGGCGGACCAGCGGGTCGTGCCGCGATCGGCGGCGGGCGATTCTGGCATAGGCGTCCTGGAATAGGACAGATCGCGGCGGAGGCGCGGATCACGCCCGCCGGTGCCGCAGTTTGCGTACCCGACCGCCGATGCGCGCGTGGCCGTGCCGGACTACTTCTCCCGATAGATGCCGATACGGAGCGGCGGGTCGATGGACCAGTAGAAGTAGAGCCGGTTCTCGTAGCCGACGACGCGGACCTCGGTGCGGTCGCGGGTCTTCGGGTAATCCTGTCCTGGCTGGCTTTCGACCATGAGAACGTGCCCGGGGCCGACTTCGGCCTCGAGCGCCTCGAGCCGCTGGCGCAGAGTCTCGAGCAGCGCCTGCTCCGCCTCGTCCTTGACCTCGCCTTCGGCCGTGGCGTCCAGCGCCCGTTCGTCGACCTTCTCGTAACGTTCGAAGAACTCCTCGGCCGGGAGCGAGAAATCGGGCGTGCGCTGGAAGCCGATCTCCGTCATGGCCCGGGAGTCGAAGTTCGGCACGACGCTCTGCACTACGGTGCCGTAACGGCGTACGATCATGAATCCTCCGTCGAAAGGCTGAGGGGGAGGAAGATCGGGCGAGCGCAACGGGGTGGCAAGTGCGCCGGCGGCGCGCTACAACGAGATCACGTACCTGAACCACTCCGCGACCGGGACCCCTTCCTTGCGCGCCGGCTCGAAGATCCATTCCGCGGCCTGGCGCTTGAGCCGACGGTCGAAGCCGGCGTCGCCGGTGGAGGGGATGATGCGGGTGGAGTCGGGGACGACCCGGCCGTCGACGGCCACGAAGACCCAGACCTCGACCTCCTTGCCCCGCACCCGATCCGGACGATCCGAGGGCGGGAGGATCAGGCCGCGTGGAGTGGGAGGCACGACGCGGAATCGGCCCTCGGCCTCCGTTCCGCCGTCCCCCCGGCCGGTGCCGCCTTCGATCCCCGCGCCCGCGTCGGAACCCTGCTGTGCGCCTGCCGCGCCGGGGAGCTCGGAGAAGTCGATCGGCGGGGTCACCGGCTCCGGCTCCGGCTCGATGTCGACCACCGCTTCGGGGACGGGGATCGGGACCGGCGGACGCGGGATCGGCTGGACCTCCGGCGGCGAGATCAGCCGGAGCTGGAGAGCCTGCATCCCGCCGCCGGCGGGCGCCGCACGGTCGTCGCCGGCGCGGGGGCCCGCCGCGGCGTAGGGCGAGCGAGGCCGGACGTCGCCGCGGAAGATGAGGAACAGGGCGAGATGGAAGAGCACGGACAGGGCGAACGCGACCCGGCGGATGCGCCGATGCCGCTCTTTCAGTACGTCCGTTCGCCGTATCGATGTGCCTGCCATCGCTCTCCCTCGTCGAGCTGCGCGGTACCGCGACGGCGCCCGGAGCGGTGCCGAGGTGGTGAACTGGTGCGGCGGTGCCGGTCACGCTCCACGCGCCGCGCCCCTGGCGGTGTTTACGCCGTGGCGCTGCCGGTCGCGCCCCCGTTGCAGCGCTGCGCACCCGGCGGCCCCGTCTTCTACGCCGCTGCCCCGCCACCGTGTTTCATGTGGGGCGACCCGGTCGGTGACGCAAGTCGCGGGCGCAGGGCGACGGTGCGCCACCTTCGACGCCGAGGGACGCGCCGCGCCGGCCGGCTCGCCTCGCGGCGAACGCCGTGGCTCCGCCGAACATGGCGCTGGGTGCCGTGTGCCACTCCGGGAGCCGCCCGAGCGCTGGACGCCGCACGCCGCGGCGCCGTATACTCCGCTCGACATGCTCTACGACCTGGCGATCATCGGCGGCGGCATCAACGGAACGGGCGTCGCCCGCGATGCCGCGCTCCGGGGCCTGCGCGTCGCGCTCATCGAGCGCGAGGACTGGGGGTGCGGCACAACGGGCTCATCCACCCGGATGGTGCATGGCGGGATGCGCTACCTCCTCTACGACATCCCGACGACCCGCAAGTCCTCGGAGGACGCCGCCCGGGTGCGCAGGATCGCACCGCACCTCACGTTCCGGATCCCGTTCCTCTGGCCCATCCTCGGACAGAGCCGCTTCATGGCCGAGGCGATGGACGCCTTCCTCTCCGCCTACGACCGGTACGGGAAGCTGAAGGGCGGGCTGCGACACGCGCGGCTGAGCGCGGAGGACGCGCGGCGCATCGAGCCGGGGCTCGCGCCCGAGGTCCAGGGCGCGCTCACCCTCGACGAATGGGGCGTCGACGTCTACCGCCTCGCCGCGCTCAACGCCCTCGACGCCCAGGACGCGGGCGCTCACCTGTTCCCGCACACCGAGGCCGTCGACTTCGTCTACGACGGCCGGACCGTGCGCGGCGTTCGGGTCCGGGATCGCCTCACAGGCAACGAACGCACGATCGAAGCTCGCCTCGTCGTGAACGCCGCCGGGCCCTGGGCCCCCCGCGTCGCGGCCATGGCCGGCGCGACCGTGCGGCTGCGCCCGGGGAAAGGGATCCACGTCACCTTCGAGCGCCGCATCGGAAACTACGGCATGATCCTGGAGGGCGTCGACGGCCGGACCATGTTCCTGGTCCCCCACGGCGCCGAGACGATCGTCGGCACCACGGACGACGACTACTACGGCGACCCGGCACACGTCGACCGGGAAATCATGAACGATGAAGTGGCCTACGTGATCGAGGCGGCCGCCCGGGTGATCCCGCAGGCCCGCCGCTGGCGGATGCTGCGCGCCTGGGCCGGCGTCCGGAACACGATCTTCGAGTGGGGCGTGAACGAGGACGAGCTGTCCCGCCGCCACGAGATCATCGACCACGAGGCCCGTGACGGCGTCCCCGGCCTCTTCTCCCTCGCCGGCGGTAAGCTGGCCTCGTACCGCATGTTCGCCGAAGAGGCGACGGATCTGATCCTGGAGCGACTCGGCCGGCCGCGCGTCCCGTGCACCACCGCCTCGCGGCCGCTCCCCGGCGCGGAGCCCGAGCCGAACTTCCGCGCCATGGCCGAGCGGTACCCCCTCCCCGCCGCCGCGCTCGAGCGCATCTGGCGACGCCTCGGCTCGCGCATGCACGATGCGCTCGCCGACGCCGCGCCCGACGACCTGACCCCGATCTGCCGGTCGGAAGCCGTCACCGCCGCCGAGATCCGCTACGCGGTCCGCGTGGAGGGGTGCCTGACCCTCGAGGACCTGCGCCGCCACGCCCGCGTCGGCTCCGGCGCCTGCGATGGCGTCGACTGCGCCGCGCCCGCCGCGCTCCTCATGGCCGAGCTCCTCGACTGGACGCCCGAGCGGACCGCGGCCGAGCTCCGTGACTTCCTCGAGCGCCGCTGGATCGGCCGCCGCCCCGTGCTCCGCGGCGCATCGCTCGCACACGAGGAGCTGTACCGCGGGGTGTACGCGCCGGCCGCTTCCGCGCCCGCGCCATGAGCGGTCGACACGGGGCGCGCCGGGCGGGGTCCACCCGCCGCCCCCTCGCACGTCTCCTGCAGTCCCATCGCACCGTGAGCGCCCGCGCCTCGAGCGCCCGAGCCGACGGAAACCCATGAGCGTGTTCGAACCCCGGGAGCTCGCCGACATCCACAACCACCTCGTCCCGGGGGTGGACGATGGCGCCCGCACGCTCGCCGAATCGCTGCACCACCTTCGCCTCCTGGGCGCGGCGGGCGTGACTCGCCTCTCGGTGAGCCCGCACCTGGACGGCCGCTTCGTGCACGAGCCGGGCGCGGTCTACCTGCGGCTCGAGCGCCTCGAGCACGCCTTCAACGAGCTCGTCGCCGCGTGCCGGGAGCTCGACGGCGTCCCGGACCTCGTCTTCGGCCAGGAGATCCTCGTCCCCGACCCCGGGACCGCGCGGGCGCTCTTCACCACCGAGCCGCGCGTGGGCATCGCGGGGACCCGCTACGCGCTCATCGAGTTCGGTTTCGATCTGGGCGAGGATCCGGTGGGGGTGGTGCGGGCGGTGATCGCCGCCGGACGGCGGCCCGTCGTCGCGCACCCGGAGCGGTACCGGCGCGACTGGAAGCCCGTCGGGATCGAAGAGATCCGTAGCTGGAAGGAGGCGGGCGCGCTACTCCAGGTGAACGGCGGGAGCGTCCTCGGAGCCTACGGCGACGCGATCCGCGACACCTCCCTCGCCCTCCTCGACGAAGGACTCGCCGACCTCATCGGCACCGACCACCACGCCGACGCCCGGCCGGTCTCGCCCGCCGAGGTGGGCGCCGGGCTCGTCGACCTGGGGTTCGCGGCGCAGGCCAGGCGGCTGCTGTCGGAAAACCCTCACCGCATTCTCTCGGACCGCGACACGCTCCCCGTCGACGCCCGGGCTCTGGACTCGGCGGCGTGAGGTATGGGTGCCGTGAGGTTCGCGTCTCTCGGAGTGTGGCCCGCGTGAGGCGTGACCTTATGACCCGCCGGCCGGTTTGGGCGGGCCGCCCAGGAAGGCGACGGGGTCCTCGGGCTGCCCGGAGCGCCAGATCTCGAAGTGGAGGTGCGGCCCCGTGACGTCGCCGGAGGCACCGGACCGACCGATGACCTGCTGTCCCTGGACCTCCTCGCCGCGGCTGACCGCCACCTCGGAAAGGTGCGCGTACACCGAGTAGATGCCGCGGCCGTGGTCGATCACCACCGCGAGCCCGTACCCGCGTAGCTGGCCCGCCTCATAGACGCGGCCCGGGGCCATGGCCCGAACGGGCGTGCCGGTCTCCAACGGGATGTCTACGCCGTGATGGATCTCCGGCCACCAGCCCCTGAGGCGCAGGCCAAAAGGCGAGCTGATGGCCCCCTCCACCGGCCAGCGCGGGATCGCGCACGCGGAGAGGACGACGAGGCACAGGAGGGGCGTCCAGCGCATCGCGTTCACCTTCGAGCATCCTTGCGACAGCGCCGTCGCCCACGCTCGACGCCGACGGCGGCCGCACTCCGCACGACAGCGTTCGTCAATTCCCGCGCCGCCACACGTTGTTCGAACGGTCCACATCCGGGAAGGTCTGGTCCGGATCGATCGAGACGACGGCGACCCGGCCGGGCACCGTCACCGTCGCCGTCGTGCGACGCGCGCCGGAAAGCCACACGTCCACGGGGATCACGACCATCCGGGTCGCGCCCTCGGTCGTGGTCACCACCAGCTCGACCGGCATCGCCACCCCACCCTGGCTCTCGATCGTGACGACGGCCTGCTCACCTCCGTCCGCCGTCGATTCGATTGCGACGTCCACGATCGCCTGGTCCAGGTACTCCACCCCGAGCCACCACGGGAGCCAGAACCAGTCCAGGTCCCGACCCGCCACGTCTTCGACCGTGTTGAAGAAATCCTGCGGGTACGGATGGCGCAGGAGCCAGCGCTCGGTGTACATCTCGAGGGCCCGCCGCAACGTCTCCTCGCCGATCACGCCGGCCAGCGCGCGCATGAGCACCGCCGTCTTCGAGTACGACGCGATCGCGAAGAGCGAGTACTCGCGGTACTCGTCCGCGTGGCGCATGATCGGCTGCTCGGCGCCCGAGCCGGCGACCATCAGGTAGTTCTCCAGGTCGTCCTGCCACGCCGGCTCCCCCTCGAAGAGCGACTCCATCGCCTGGTTCTCGACGTAGGTGGCGAGCCCCTCGTCCTGCCACGCGTACGCCGGCTCCTTGTTCCCGGCCATCATCGGCCACCACTGGTGCGCCACCTCGTGCAGGATCACGCTCGCGAGCGTGCGCGCGTTACCGAAATCCCGCACGAAGACGACCATCGGGTACTCCATCCCGCCGATCGGCCCCTGGACCGACGTGATCTGCGGGTAGATGTAGCGGCCGTAGCGCTCGGAGAAGAATTCGAGCCCGAACCGAGTGTACTCGGCGGCGCGCCGCCACGTCTGGGCCCTCGGATGGTAGAACGCGTGCACCGCGACGACGCGCCGGCCGCCCGCGCCATCGTCGACCTCCGCCCGCGTCGCGTCCCAAACGTACTCGTTGGACGTGGCGAATGCGAAGTCCCGCACGTCTCGCGCGACGAACCGCCACGTGAGCTGGCCGCCGGGCACGCGCTGCGTCGCGTTCCCGGCGCCCCGGTCCTCCGGGCCGACGACCTGCACGATGTCGTCGGTCTCGAGCGCCTGCCGCAGCCGCGCCCCCACCTCCTCCGTCAGCACCTCGTCGGCGTTCTGCAGTTCGCCGGTCCCGGCGACGAGCCACCCCTCGGGGACGGTGATCGAGACGTCGAAGTCCGCGTACTCCAGGTAGAACTCGCCATTGCCCAGGTACTGCCCCGTGTGCCAGCCCTCTACGTCATCGTAGACAGCCACCTGCGGGTACCACTGCGCCACGTTGTAGATGCGGTGGTCGATGTGCCCGGTGCGCGGCGCGCCCTGGGGCGGCACGGTGAAGCTCCAGGCGACCTCGATGTCCACGCTCCCACCGGGCGGGAGCGGCCGCGGGAGCCGGAGGTGCATGAGCGTTCCGTCCACCCGGTACGAGGGCGCCCCGGACGGCGGCACGTCCGCCATCTCGATCGCTTCGAGGCCGTCCACGGAGATCCGCTCGATCGTCATTCCGCCGGTGTTCGGGACGTTTCGATTGCGCGGCGAGCCCTCGCGGAAGAGGTTCTGGTAGAGGTGGAGGACGAGGACCGGGAGTGCGTCCGGCGAATTGTTCCGATATGTGATCGTCTCCAGCCCCTGGAGGCGCGCGGTGCGCGGGTCCAGCTCGGCGTCGATCCGATACGACACCTCCTGCTGCCAGTAGCGCGGTCCCGGCCGACCCGTCTTCGTCCGCGTCCCCGCCGCGATTGCCGCGTCGAACGACGACAGCTCCGAGACCGGCTCAATTGGCTCCTCCGTCAGCCAGGCGGGCGTCGTGTCCGGCGCCTCGGCCGTCGTGGCCGGGGTCGGGACCGGCTCCGCGGGCGGCGCGCCCCGGCCGCACGCCGCCACGACCACGAGCCAGGCTCCCCACCACCGAAGTCGCATCCACCTTGCGCGAACTCTACCTCCCCCCTGTCTCCACGTGCGCACCTTTTTCCTCACGTCCTCGTCTCCCATCGAGGGTCCCGGACCGCAAACCGCCGCCTGCGTCTCGGAAGATTTCGGTTTCCGCGCCCCCGCGGCAAGACCTGTGCGAACGAAAATCGGGCCGCCGACCGCTTCTGCGGTGGCGACCCGATGGGTTGGCGCGGAGCCGGCGTGCGGGCATGCCGGCGATCCGCGAGGCCGCGTGCCCGGCGCGGTGCCGCCCCGGGGCGCGCCGGCCGATCAGCTCCCCACTGCGTCTGCGCCGGCCGCGGCCGCCGATACCCGGAAGGAGCAGCTCGGCCGATCGCCTCGATGACAGCACTCGTCCGTCGGCAAGCCCGTCAGCTCCTCCACCAGCGCCTGCGCAAGCGTGCACACCGACGGGTGGTCCCGCACCACGCCGGACAGCGGGCAACCGTGGCCTCGCAGGAGCCAGCCATCATCGCTGCGCTCCACGACCACGTCGCCGCCGATCGCCCGCAGCACCTCCGCCGCCGCCGCGACCCGCGCCTCCGGATCCGGCGCGGCGCCCCGATGCGGCGCCGCCAGCCGCGACGCCACCTCCCGCATCAGCTCGAGCACCTTCGGCCGGCCGTCCCGCTCCTCCAACACCTCGATCAACTGCCCGAGCACGAGCGCATACGCTTTCGGGAACAGCTCCTCCGCCGCGCCGGTGAGCCGGTAGAGCTGCGCCGGCTTGCCACCCGTCGCGCGGAGCACCCCGCCCTCCTCCACCATCCCATCCCGTTGCAACGATGCCACGTGCATCCGCACCGCGTTGTCCGAGATCCCGAGCTCCGCGGCCAATCCGTTGATCGTGGTCTCGTTGCGCCGCAGCAAGGAAAGGATCCGCCCGCGCGTCCCGCCCGCCAGCACATCGAACCAGTTCATGCCTGCCTCCCGCCGTCGTTGGTGAAGAAGATAGCGTGGCGGCCCGGATTTGTCCACTAATCCAATAAATCTATTGACAAAGTAGGAATGGGCACCCACATTGCTCGCCGCTCGGACCGGCCGCGCCCCGGACCGGCGGCGACAACGAGTGCGGCAGGCTCGGGCCGACTTCCGGCCGCCTCCGCCCCAAACGGGCTCGGACGACGGCCGGCCCAACGCCAGCAACAACCCCTTCCAACGGAGGATGCCATGACGATCCGACTCATTCGCAACTGCGCGGCTCTCTCGCTCCTTCCCCTGCTCCTCCCCGGCACGCCCGCGTACGGTCAGACCCGGACCGCGGCGGCGCCGTCGCTGAACGACCCCCAGATCGCCCACGTGGCGGTCACGGCCAACGCGATCGACATCGAGCTGGCCCAGTTGGCGCTCTCGCGCGCGTCGTCGTCGGAGGTGCGGGCGTTCGCCCGGACGATGGTCACGGACCACACGGCGGTGAACGAGCAGGCGGCGGCCCTCGCCCAGCGGCTGGGCGTGACGCCCGAGGACAACGACGTGAGCCGGTCGCTGAGGAACGGCGCCGCGGAGGCTCGCCGCAACCTCGAGGGGCTGCGGGGCGCCCCGTTCGACAGGGCCTACATGGACCGTGAGGTCGCGTACCACCAGGCCGTCCTGGACGCGCTGGACCAGGTGCTGATCCCGGGTTCGTCGAACGCGGAGCTGCGTGCCCTGCTGGAGCAGGTGCGCCCCGCGGTGGCGGCCCACCTCGATCACGCGAAGCAGCTCAGGGCCAAGCTGGGAGAGGGCCGGTGAGCCGGATCGGTAAGCTCTTGTCGGCGCTCGCCGTGGCGGCCGTCGTGTCGGCGGCGTGGCTGTGGTGGAGTGCGGGCGCGGCGCCCGAACGGGCGCCGCGCCACCACGTCGTGGAGATCCGGGGCTTCCAGTTCGTCCCGCCCGCCCTCGAGGTGGCGGTCGGCGACACGATCGTGTGGGTGAACCGCGACTTCGTGCCCCACACCGCCACGGCGGCGAACGGCGGCTGGGACTCGAGCGAGATCGCCAGGGACGGAACGTGGAGCTACGTCGTCCGAGAGCGCGGCCGACACGAGTACTTCTGCGCCCTGCACCCGACCATGGCGGCGAGCTTCACGGCCGAGTGAGAGCGGTGGAGGTGACATGAAGTCGATCGCAGCGCCGTCCCAGCAACCATCGACAACGATCCCGGAGCCCGCACCCGCCCGATCGCCGACCTCGACGGATGCGGAGCTCCAGCGCCTGGTCCGGCGGATGCTCGAACTGCTCGGCGAGGACCCCGACCGCCCCGGCCTCGCCGCCACGCCGCGGCGCGTCGCGAACGCGCTGCGCTGGCTCACCCGGGGGTACGGCCGCGACCCCTTCGACGCGATAGCGGGCGCCATCTTCGAGGAGCGGCACGACTCGATGGTGCTGGTCAGGGGGATCGAGCTGTACTCCCTCTGCGAGCACCACTTGCTGCCGTTCTTCGGGCAGGTGCACGTGGGCTACATCCCCGACGGCCGCATCGTCGGGCTGTCGAAGATCGCCCGGGTCGTCGACGTCTTCGCGCGCCGGCTCCAGGTCCAGGAGCGGCTCACGGACCAGATCGCCGACGCGCTGACGCGCGTGCTGCGCCCCCGGGGCGTGGCGGTCGTGGTCGAGGCCCGCCACCTGTGCATGATGATGCGGGGCGTCGAGAAGCAGAACTCGAGGACGATCACCAGCGCCATGCGTGGCGCGTTCGCGAATGACGCAGCGACGCGGGAGGAGTTCCTTCGGCACGTGCTCCCCGGCGCCTGATCCGGCCGACCCCACAACGATCGGCTTGACAACGGCCGCCCGGGGTTCGACTGTTACCGAAACCGACGACAATGATCCTCCACGAGGCGGCCCCGGGGCCGCCTCCTCGATCCGCCTCTCGCCATGCCTGCGAAACGAGGTAGCCTCAATCGCACGATCCGTCTGCGTCCCACGCCGAAGGGCCGGACGGTCGATCCGAAGGCGCTTTCCGAAGTCCGCGCGCTCCTGGGTGATGCGCCGCGCCGGCGCGACCTGCTGATCGAGCACCTGCACCGGATCCAGGACGCGTATGGCCGACTGTCGGACCGCCATCTGGTCGCGCTCGCGGCAGAGCTGAAGCTCGCGCCCGCCGAGGTCTACGAGGTCGCCACGTTCTACCACCATTTCGACGTGGTGAAGGAGGGCGAGGCCGGGCCGCCGGCGGTGACGGTGCGGGTCTGCGACTCTGTCGCGTGCGCGATGGCGGGCTCCGCGAAGCTGCTGGAAGAGCTCCGCTCCCGCCTGGGCGACAAGGTGCGGGTGATCCCCGCGCCGTGCGTCGGCCGTTGCAACCACGCGCCGGTCGCGGTGGTGGGCCGCAACCCGATCCCCGAGGCCACGGCCGAGACCGTCGAGGAAGCGGTCCTGTCCGATCGGCTGGAAGCCGAGATCCCCGACGCCATCGACTATGCGGCGTACCGCGCGGAAGGCGGCTACGCGCTCCTGGCGGCGCTGCACCGGGGCGAGCGGTCGGTCGACGATGTCATGGCCGCGGTCGACGCGGCGGGCCTGCGGGGGCTGGGCGGCGCCGGCTTCCCGTCGGCGCGGAAGTGGCGCTTCGTGCGCTCGTCGCCGGGCCCGCGCGTGGTTGCGTTGAACGCGGACGAGGGCGAGCCCGGGACGTTCAAGGACCGCTTCATCTTCGAGACCGACCCGCACCGCGCGATCGAAGGGCTGCTCATCGCCGCGTGGGTCGTGGAGGCGGAGGACGTCTACATCTACCTGCGTGACGAGTACGCCGGCATCCGCGCGCTCCTCCAGCGTGAGCTGGCCGCGCTCCAGGCCGACCCGCCGTGCCCGCTGCCGCGCATCCACCTGAGGCGGGGAGCCGGCGCCTACATCTGCGGAGAGGAGACGGCGCTGATCGAGTCGATCGAAGGGAAGCGAGGCCAGCCGCGGCTGAGACCACCCTACCCGGCCCAGCGAGGCGTCTTCGGCAGGCCGACGCTGGTGCACAACGTCGAGACCGTTTACTGGCTACGCGCCATCCTCGAGCGGGGCGCCGACTGGTTCGCCTCCCAAGGCCGGCGCGGCCGCAAGGGGCTGCGCTTCTTCTCCGTGAGCGGCCGCGTGGCGAAGCCCGGCGTGTACCTGGCGCCTGCGGGCGTGACCGTACGGGAGCTGATCGACGAGTTCGCGGGCGGGATGCTCCCGGGCCACGAGTTCTACGCGTACCTCCCGGGCGGCGCGTCGGGCGGGATCCTCCCGGCGAGCCTGGGCGACGTCCCCCTCGACTTCGACACCCTCGCCGAGCACGGGTGCTTCATCGGCTCCGCCGCCATCGTGGTCCTGTCGCACCGCGACCGCGCGCGCGATGCGGCGCTCAACATCATGCGCTTCTTCGCCCACGAGTCGTGCGGCAAGTGCACGCCGTGCCGGGTCGGGACGGCAAAGTCGGTCGAGCTCATGTCCGCCGAGCGCTGGGACACCGCGCTGCTCGACGAGCTCGGCCGGGCCATGGCCGACGCGTCCATCTGCGGCCTCGGCCAGGCGGCGCCGAACCCCGTGCGCTGCGTTATGCAGTACTTCGCCCATGAGCTGCAGCCCGAAGCGGAGACGGAGGTGCAGGCATGATCGCGGATCCGCGCAGGAACGGAATCGGGAACGGCGCGAGCGCCGCCACGGCGAACGAGCCCGCCGCCACGGCGAGCGGGTCCAGCGCCACGGCCGCAGAGCCCGGGGTGAAGTTCACCCTCGACGACGTCGAGATCGAGGCGCGCCCCGGCGAGACGATCCTCCAGGCCGCGCGTCGTCACGGCATTCGCATCCCGCACCTCTGCTACGCCGAAGGCTTGCCGGCGGACGGGAACTGCCGCGCCTGCGTCGTCGAGATCGAGGGCGAGCGCGTGCTAGCGCCTTCGTGCTGTCGCGAGCCCACCGAGGGGATGGTGGTCCGTTCGGCCAGCGAGCGTGCGCGGCACTCGCAGCGAATGGTCCTCGAGCTGCTCCTCTCCGACATGCCCGAGGAGCAGTACCGCCCGGACTCGGAACTGGCGCAGTGGGCGCGGGAGTGGGGCGTCGGCGAGCCTCGTTTCGCCCCGCGCCGCCAGCCGGAGCCGGACTTCTCGCACCCGGCCATCGCGGTCCGGCTGGACGCCTGCATCCAGTGCACGCGCTGCGTGCGCGCCTGCCGGGACGTCCAGGGGAACGACGTCATCGGGTACGCCGGCCGCGGCGCCCACGCCCGCATCGTCTTCGACCTCGAGGATCCGATGGGCGCGAGCTCGTGCGTCGCGTGCGGCGAGTGCGTGCAGGCGTGCCCGACCGGCGCGCTCATGCCCGCCGGTCTCGCCCCGGACGTCCCGGTCGCACCGCCGTACATCTCCGCGGCCGAGCTGTTCGACGAAGCCGATGTGCCCGCGCGGCGCCTCACGCCCGTGCCCACCGTTTGCCCCTACTGCGGCGTCGGGTGCCAGCTCACCTACCACGTCGACGGCGACCGGATCGCCTTCGTGACCGGGCGCGACGGCCCCTCCAACAAGGGCCGGCTCTGCGTCAAGGGCCGCTTCGGCTTCGACTACGTCCGCAATCCGCAGCGGCTCACCGTGCCCCTGATCCGCCGCGAGGATGCGCCCAAGACCCCGGACGGGATCGTCGACCCGGCCAACCCGTGGGACGTCTTCCGCGAGGCGACGTGGGAGGAGGCGCTCGACCGCGCCGCGGAAGGACTGCGTCGCATCCGCGACCAGTACGGCCCCGGGGCGCTCGCCGGCTTCGGCTCGGCCAAGGGGAGCAACGAGGAGGCGTACCTCTTCCAGAAGCTCGTGCGCGCAGGCTTCGGCACGAACAACGTCGACCACTGCACGCGCCTCTGCCACGCCTCGTCCGTGGCGGCGCTCCTCGAGGGGATCGGCTCAGGCGCCGTCTCCAACCCCGTCTCGGACGTGCAGTACGCCGACGTCTTCATGGTCATCGGGTCCAACCCGACGGCGAACCACCCCGTCGCTGCGACGTTCATGAAGAACGCCATCGAGCGGGGCGCCAAGCTGATCCTCGCGGACCCGCGGCGCACCGAGCTCTCGCGCCTGGCCACGTACATGCTCCAGTTCAAGCCGGGGACGGACGTGGCGCTCCTGAACGCGATGCTCCACACGGTGGTCTTCGAGGGGCTCATCGACGAGCGTTTCATCGCGGAGCGGACCGAAGGGTTCGAGGAGCTGCGCCGCCGCCTCGTCGCCTATTCGCCCGAGGCGATGGAGCCGATCTGCGGGATCCCGGCGCAGACGATCCGCGAGGCCGCGCGCCTCTACGCGACGTCGAAGGCCTCCATGATCTTCTGGGGGATGGGCGTGTCCCAGCACACGCACGGGACCGACAACGTGCGCTGCCTCATCGCCCTCGCCCTGATCACCGGCCAGATCGGCCGCCGCGGGACCGGGCTCCACCCGCTCCGCGGCCAGAACAACGTCCAGGGCGCATCCGACGTCGGGCTGATCCCGATGATGTACCCGGACTACCGGTCCGTCGAGAACGAGGAGGCGCGCCGCTTCTTCGAGGGGCTCTGGGGCGCAAGCCTGGATCCCAAGCGGGGGCTCACCGTCGTCGAGATCATGGACGCGGCGATCGAGGGGCGCATCCGCGGGATGTACATCATGGGCGAGAACCCCGCGATGTCCGACCCGGACGTGAACCACGTGCGCGAGGCGCTTTCCCGCCTCGAGCACCTGGTCGTGCAGGAGATCTTCCTGACCGAGACCGCGTCCTTCGCGGACGTGATCCTGCCCGCGACCGCCTTCCCCGAGAAGACGGGGACGTTCACGAACACGGACCGCCGCGTGCAGCTCGGACGCCAGGCGCTCCAGCCGCCCGGGCAAGCGCGGCAGGACTGGTGGATCATCCAGGAGATCGCGCGCCGCATCGGCCTCGATTGGAACTACGGCGGCCCGGCGGACATCTTCGAGGAGATCCGCAAGGCCACGCCGTCGTACGCGGGGATCACGTGGGAGCGCCTCGAGCGCGAGCACAGCGTGACCTATCCGTGCAGGAAGGAAGGCGACCCGGGCCAGGAGGTCCTTTTCGAGGAGCGCTTCCCCACCCCGAGCGGCCGTGGGAAGCTCGTCCCCGTTGACTACACCCCGGCGAACGAGCCTCCGGACGAAGAGTACCCGTGGGTCCTGATCACGGGCCGCATCCTAGAGCACTGGCACACCGGCGCCATGACGCGCCGCGCCAAGGTGCTCGATACGCTCGAGCCTGCGCCGACCGCCAGCATGCACCCGGACGAGATCGAGCGCCTGGGCCTCGCGCCCGGCGACGTGGTCACCGTCGAATCCCGGCGCGGCCGCATCCCGCTCTATCTCCGGAGCGACCCGGCCGTCCCGCACGGCGCGGTCTTCGTCCCCTTCTGCTACGCCGAGGCGCCCGCGAACGCGCTCACGAACCCGGCGCTCGACCCGTACGGGAAGATTCCCGAGTTCAAGTACTGCGCGGTTCGCATCACGCCCGGCGGCGGGCCGGTCGAGCCCGTCGGATACGGCGCCGGGCAGCTCGAAGCGGAGGTCGTGGGCGACTGACTTCCCGGCTCCCGGTCAGCCACGGTTCACGTCGGCCACCTGGAAAGCTTTTCGCGTTGCGCTGTATTATACGAGCATGGAGCATCGACCCCATGCGCCCGGGACGGCCGACGGAACACCGCGCTTCACGGTGACGACTCTTGCCCGTCCGGCCGCGTCTCCGGGCGACAACCGCAGGAGTCGCACTTGAGTGCAACGGAGTTGAAGTCCCCGGCGGCGGACGGGCTGGGCGGCGAGCCGGAGACGCCTCCCGGGGCCGCGCGCCCCGCTCGCCGGGCGCGAGACCGTTTCCGGGCGTACTTCGAGCTGACGAAGCCGGGGATCACCCGGATGTCCGTACTCACGGCGTTGGCCGGGTACTACATGGCGGTCACGGGTCCCGTCGACTGGGTGGTCCTGCTCCACCTCGTGGTCGGGACGACGCTGGCGGCGAGCGGGACCAACGCGCTGAACCAGGTGGCCGAGCGCGAGATCGACGGCCGGATGCTACGAACGCGCACGCGACCGATCCCGTCCGGGAGGGTCGCACCGCACGAGGCCGCGCGCTTCAGCTGGGGCACGGCGGTCATCGGGTTGATCTACCTGGCCGTGTTCGTGGAGCCCCTGACGGCGCTGGTGGTGGCGGCGAGCACGGTCAGCTACGTCTATATCTACACGCCCCTGAAGCGGCGGTCTTCACTCGCCACGATCGTGGGCGCACTCCCGGGGGCGTTGCCGATCCTGGCAGGATGGACCGCCGCCGGCAACGGGGTGAACACCGTCGGCTGGGTCCTCTTCTGGATCCTGTTCCTGTGGCAGTTGCCGCATTTCCTGGCGCTCGCCTGGATCTTCCGCGAGGACTATCGGCGCGGCGGGCTCGCCATGCTCAGCGTGTTCGACCCCGACGGAGAGCAGACCAGCAGGCAGGCGCTGCTCTACTCCCTCACCCTGCTGCCCGTGAGCCTCCTGCCGACGCTCCTCGGGTTGACCGGAAGCATCTATTTCTTCGGCGCGCTGGTGCTCGGGATCGCCTTCGCGGCGCTCGGCGTCGCGCTGGTGGTCGAGCGCACGAACGCGCGCGCGAGACGCCTGTTCATCGGCTCGAACTTCTACCTGCTCCTGCTCATGATCCTGATGGTGGTGGACAAGGTCCCCGCCTGACCTTCCTTTGATCGCACCCCGACCCGCCGGGTCGGGCTCTCGAGGATGTATTCGACGCATCGGACCGGCCCCATTGCGCCGGTCCGGGCTGCCGCGTCACACGGGACCGAGCCTTGCGGTCGAATCTCGCGCTCCGGGATTCGCCCTGCGCAAGGCAGTACCGGACCGGCGCGTCCGGCGGTCGCACTACCCCCTCGCACCCTGGAGGCAACGTGGCAATGCGCAATTCCATCCTCGGGCGCGGCCTCATGGCCGGTTTCATCGCTGCGACGACGCTCGTCGTCTGGTTCCTCGTGATCGATCTCGTGAACGGGCGGCCTCTCTACACGCCATCGTTCGTGGCCAACACGCTGCTGGGCCGCCAGGCCGTGGAGATCTCCTTCGGGATCATCGCCTCCTACACGGTCTTCCACTATGCAGTGTTCCTCGCCATTGGCATTGCAGTGGCCTGGGTCATGACCAAGCTGGAGACGCCGCCGAACATCCTGCTCGGCATCGTGCTCGGTTTCTTCCTCTTCGATCTCGTCTTCTACGCCAGCGTCGCGGCCACCGGCGTGAACGTGGTCCTCTCCCTCGGCTGGCCGTCCGTCCTCGTGGGCAACCTCCTCGCAGGGATCACATTGATGGCGTATCTCAACCTCTCGGAGGCGGCGCCGCGTCCCTCGTGGCTCGAGTTGCTGGCTCGGCACAGGGTCGTGCGTGAGGGCGTCGTGGCCGGGCTCCTCGGCGCGGCCGTCGTCGCGTTGTGGTTCCTGATCTTCGACGCCCTGGCCGGCCGGGTCTTCTACACGCCCGCCGCACTCGGCTCCGCGCTCCTGTTCGGCGCACGCAGCGCGGCCGAGGTCCAGATCGCGACCGCGCCGGTCCTGATCTACACACTCATCCACGTGGCCGCTTTCATCATCGTGGGCCTCGTCACTGCCACCCTCGTCTTCGCCGCCGAGGAGCAGCCTCCGATCCTGCTCGGCATGGTCCTCGTCTTCGCCGCCGCCGAGGCCGTTTTCATCGGGGTCCTCGCCGTCTTCGCATCCTGGATCCTGGACACGCTGGGGTGGCTCAACATCGCCATCGCCAATCTCCTGGCCGCGGTCGCCATCGGCGCATACCTGTGGGGCGAGCACCCGACCCTGCGCAGGGAGGTGCGTAGTCTCACGGGTCCTTCGCTGGAACGGCCGGCGTGAGCGGCTGAGTCGGAGCGCCGATTCGACGGGAGCGAGCGATCCGGGCGGGGATCCGTGCGGAACGAAAAACGGCCCGGCGGCACACGCCGCCGGGCCGTCTCGCTCAGATGAAGGGGATCAACTTGAAGAGTATGACCAGTGCCACGACCACCACGAGGGCCAATGAGAACGGCGCCAGGAAGACCCCGCTGAAGATCCTGCTGTCGAACTTCAGGTGCATGTAGTACATGACCACCAGCGAGAACTTGGCGGCCGACAGCGCGATCAGGATGTAGGCGAGAACGGGCCTGAGGGCCGGCATGTACGCGACGGCCACCTCCGCCGCCGTGATGATCGTCAGCACCACGGCGACCATGATGTAGGTCCTCGTCCCAGGGTGCCCGTGCTCTTGGTGCGCCAGCTCGTGGGCGGCGCCGGACCGATTGTCCGCCATGCGACCCTCTCTACTCCAACAGGTAAATGAGCGCGAAAATCGCGATCCAGACGATGTCGACGAAGTGCCAGTAGAGGCCCGCGACCTCTACCGTGATTGCGTCCCCGGGCCCGAGCCGGCCTCGGAACGCCTGCACCCACAGCGTGAGCAGCCAGATCACCCCGATGAGCACGTGGGCGCCGTGGAAGCCCGTCAGGATGAAGAACGACGAGCCGAACACGTTCGTGCCGAGGGTCAGCCCGGCGTGGTAGAAGTGCGTGAACTCGTAGGCCTGGAACCCAAGGAATATCGACCCGAACAGCGCGGTCATGAAGAGCCAGAGCAGCGACCCCTTTCGGTCCCCACGCTGCACGGCCGCGAGCGCCAGCACCATCATCAGGCTGCTCATGAGCAGCACGAAGGTGCTGACCGACGTCAGCGGGATGTTGAAGACGTCGGACGGGAACGGGCCCCTCACGCTCTCGCCCTTGTAGACCATGTAGGTCGCGATCAGGGACGCGAAGAAGAGCGACTCCGACCCGATGAGCGTCCAGAATCCGAGCTTGAAGGTATTCAGCCCCGTCGATGTGTAGTGGTGGTCGGACGAGGCAGCGGCTGCGTGACTCACGTCTAGCTCACTTTCACCAATCGGTCCTCACTCGATGGGCGTCTCGCTCAGTGCTCGGACGCCGGCTCGTACGCCCAGTTGATGACGCAGAGCAGCACGAGCGCGGCGCCCAGCACCGGCGGCCACCACAGTTCCGTCATCATCAGGATCAGCGCCAGGTTGATCGCGGCCGCCGTCAGGATCGGCCAGTACGACGGCGAAGGCATGTGGATCGGCGCCTTCGGCGGCCCGGCCACGTCCACGCTCGAGACCCCGTCCCAGAGCGGCTCGCGAGTCCGGATCTCAGGCAGCTCAGAGAAGTTGTACTCCGGCGGCGGCGACGTCGTCGCCCACTCCAGCGTGTGCGAGCCCCACGGGTTGTTCCCCGCGACCTCGCCCTTCTTGAGGCTCCGGATCACGTTCCACGCGAAGACCAGCACGCCGAGCCCGGTCAGGAACCCGCCAACCGTGATGATCTGGTTGATCGTGGCGAGATTCAGCTCTTCGGCGTAGGTGAAGATGCGCCGCGGCATCCCGAGCAGACCGGCGAAGTGCATCGGGAAGAACGTCATGTTCGAGCCGATGACGAAGAGCCAGAAGTTCCACTTCCCGAGCTTCTCGTCCAGCATCCGGCCGGTCACCTTCGGGAACCAGTAGTAGAAGCCGGCGAAGAGGCCCATGATCAGGCCACCGAAGAGCACGTAGTGGAAGTGCGCCACCACGTAGTAGGTGTCCGTCGCGTGCAGGTCGGCCGGCGGCGAGCCGAGGTGCACGCCGGAGATCCCGCCGATGGCGAACATCGCGACCATTGCGATGCAGAAGAGCATCGGCGTGTTGAAGCGGATCGTGCCGCCCCACATCGTCGCCAGCCAGTTGAAGATCTTCACGCCCGTCGGGATCGCGATGATCATCGTGGCGATCGAGAAGAACGCGTCCGCGATCGGGCCCATCCCGACGGCGAACATGTGGTGCGCCCAGACGCCCCAGCCGATGAAGCCGATCAGGACGCCCGAGTAGACCACCATGTTGTAGCCGAAGAGCGGCTTGCGCGTGAACGCCGGCAGCACGTCGGAGATGATGCCGAACGCCGGCAGGATCAGGATGTAGACCTCGGGGTGGCCGAAGATCCAGAAGAGGTGCTGCCACAGGAGCGCTTCGCCGCCCGCCATGGTGTTGTAGAAGTTCGTCCCGTAGAAGCGGTCGAACGACAGGAAGAAGAGCGCGACGGCGAAGACCGGCAGCGCCGTGATGACCAGGAAGCTCTGCACCAGCGCCATCCACGTGAAGAGGGGCATGCGCATGAGCGTCATCCCCGGCGCCCGCAGATTGATGATGGTCGTGATGAAGTTCACGCCGCCCATGATCGACGCGATGCCCAGGATCTGGAGCCCGACCGACCAGAAGTCGGCGTTCAGCCCGGGCGTGTACATCTTCGTGGTGAGCGGCGTGTACCCGAACCACCCCATGTTCGGCGCGGCATTGAACAGGAAGCCGACGTTCATGAAGATCCCGCCGAACAGGTAGATCCAGTACGACAGCGCGTTGAGCCGTGGGAAGGCGACGTCGCGCGCCCCGATCTGGAGCGGGACGATGTAGTTGAAGAGCGCGACCGCAATCGGCATCCCGACCAGGAAGATCATGGTCGTGCCGTGCATCGTGAAGATCTGGTTGTAGACGTCCGCGCTCAGGAAGTCGTTTTCCGGCTTCGCGAGCTGAATGCGGATCAGCAGCGCCTCGAGGCCGCCCACCAGGAACCAGACGAGGGCGGTGACGGCGTACATGATGCCGATCCGCTTGTGATCGACGGTGGTGATCCAGCTCCAGAGGCCCGTCTTGCTGCCGGCCGTCGTACCGGATTGGATCGTGGCTTCCGCAGTGGCCATCTATCGTATCCCGCTCAGTTGCGTGAGTGCTGCGTAATTCCTTGCGTGATCCTGAACGCGCCCGACCTCAATCGAGGCTGTAGAGGTAGGCGACGAGCGCCTCCATCTCGGCGTCGGTGAGGTTCGGGAACGTCAGCATCTTGGCGTCGGGCTTGAGCCCGGGCGCGTTCCGGATCCACCGCGCCATGTTCTCCGGCGTGTTGTCCATGAGACCCGCGCCGATCGACCAGCGGCTGCCGATCCCCGTGAGGTTCGGCCCGAGCACGCCCATGGCCGGGGTGCCGTTGATCGCGTGGCACGCCGCGCAGCCGGCGCGCATGAACACCTGATACCCTTCGGCTTCGAGCGACGCGGGCTGGGCCTGAGCAACGGGCTGGGCGCCCGGCGCGGCCACGCCGGCGGGGATCCCGCGCGAGCCGTCCTTCATCTTCGCGACCCACGCCTCGAAGTCGGCCTGCGATGCGAAGGCCATGACGGGCAGGTCGTCTTT
>VSDC01000090.1:0-7496 GCA_047459275.1 Gemmatimonadota bacterium | reverse complement strand
ACGGGCTGCCGGTCGAGATCGAGGCGGAGAAGAAGCTCGGGATCAGCGGGAAGCGACAGATCGAGGAAGTGGGGGTGGCTCACTTCAACCAGGTCTGCCGCGAGAGCGTCTGGACGTACAAGGAGGACTGGGAGCGCTTCTCCGAGCGGATCGGCTACTGGCTCGACTACTCGCGGCCGTACATCACGTACTCGCCCGATTACATCGAGAGCGTTTGGTGGCTGCTCTCGCAGATGAACGAGCGCGGGCTGCTGTACCGCGGGCACAAGAGCGTGCCGTACTGCCCGCGGTGCGGCACGGCGCTCAGCTCCCACGAGGTCGCGCTGGGTTACGAGGAGGTCCTCGACCCGTCGCTCTACTTCCTGTGCCCGCTGGCGGGCCCGGATGGCGGCGAGGACCCGGAGCGGCGTGCGTTCCTGGTCTGGACGACGACGCCGTGGACGGTCCCGTCGAACGTGGCGTTGGCGGTCAACCCGGACCTCGTCTACGCCGAGGTCGAGTGGAGGGACCGTCGCCTGATCCTGGCGGAGGCGCGGGTCGAAGCGGTCTTCGGCGAGGGGACCCGGATCCTGCGGCGGTACCGGGCGGACGAGCTCGTGGGTCTCCGGTACCTCCGGCCGCTGGCGATCGTGCCGGAGACGGCGACGGTGGACGCCGACGGGCGCGGCGCGGAGCGGGTTGCGAACGCCTGGCGGGTCGTGGCCGAGGACTTCGTGAGCGCGGAGGACGGGACCGGGATCGTGCACATGGCGCCGGCGTTCGGCGCGGACGACTACGCGGCCGGGCAGCGGCACGGGCTGCCCATGTACCGCCCCATCGACGACGCCGGGAAGTTCTTCGAGGACATCCCGCTGGTCGGCGGCCTGTTCGTGAAGGAAGCGGACCCGTTGCTGGTCGAGGACCTGGACAAGCGGGGGCTGCTCTTCAAGCACTCCCTCGAGCCTCACTCGTACCCGCACTGCTGGCGCTGCTCGAGCCCCCTCATCTACATGGCGCGGGAGTCGTGGTACATCCGCACCACGCAGATGAAGGACGAAATGCTCGCCAACAACCGGAAGGTGAAGTGGCACCCGCCGGAGGTGGGCTCGGGGCGCTTCGGCGAGTGGCTCGAGGGGAACGTCGACTGGGCGCTCTCGCGCGATCGCTACTGGGGCACGCCGCTCCCCGTATGGGTCTGCGACCGGGATGAGTCGCACACGGAGGTGATCGGCTCGTTCGCGGAGCTGGGCGAGCGGGTGGGCGGGCTGCCCGAGGGATTCGACCCGCACAAGCCCGGAATCGACGAGCTTACCTGGACGTGCTCCCGGTGCGGCGGCACGATGCGCCGCACACCGGAGGTGATTGACGTCTGGTTCGACTCGGGGGCGATGCCGTTCGCGCAATGGCACTACCCGTTCGAGAACCAGGAGCAGTGGCGACGCCATTTCCCGGCGGATTTCATCTGCGAGGGCGTGGACCAGACCCGCGGCTGGTTCTACTCGCTCATGGCGATCTCCAGCGTCCTCGGGTACGGTCCCGCGTACCGCAACGTGGTCGTCAACGACCTGATCCTGGACAAGGACGGGCAGAAGATGTCCAAGTCCCGCGGCAACGTGGTCGATCCGTGGGACGCGATCGCCGAGTTCGGCGCGGACGCGATCCGCTGGTACCTGCTGACGGTCAGCCAGCCGTGGGTGCCGAAGCGCTTCGACCCAGACGCGCTGGGCGAGGCGGCGCGGCGGACGTTCGACACGCTGGCGAACACGTATCGCTTCTTCGCGCTCTACGCCGGGCTGGAGAACTGGACGCCGCAGGCCGGCGCGCCGGCGCCGGCCTCCGAGAACGTGCTGGACCGCTGGATCCTGTCCCGCCTGTACCGGCTGGTGGCATCGGTCGGCCGGGACCTGGACGCGTACGAGCTGACGCGGGCGGCGCGTGCGATCGGGGACTTCGTCGTCGACGATCTGTCGAACTGGTACGTGCGGCGTAGCCGGGACCGGTTCTGGGGGAACACGGACCGCGAGGACATGAACGCCGCGTTCGCGACCCTGCACCACGTGCTGGTCGTGGTGGCGCGGCTGCTGGCGCCGATGACGCCGTTCGTGGCCGACTGGGTGCACCGCGCGCTCATGAATGGCGAGAGCGTGCACCTCGCCGCGTATCCCACGCCGGCCCCGGAGCTGGTCGACGAACAGCTCGAGGCGGAGATGGACGCTGCGCGGACGCTCTCCCGGCTGGGGCGCGCGGCGCGGGAGCGGGTGAAGATCCGGGTGCGGCAGCCGCTCGGCTCGATGTACGCGGTGGTGCCGCGCGGTCCCGCGCCCGGCGAGGCGGTGCTCGAGGTCGTGCGGGCCGAGCTGAACATCAAGTCGGTGCAGTTCCTGGGTGCGGCCGAGGAGCTCGTCGACCTGAAGGCGAAGCCGAACTTCCGGGTCCTGGGTCCGCGCTTCGGGCCCCGGACCGCGCAGGCGGCGGAGGCGATCCGCCAGCTCCCGGCGGAGCGGCTGCTAGCGTTCCGCCGGGGCGAGCCGCTCACGATCGTCGTGGACGGCGAAGCATTCGAGCTGAGCGCCGAGGAGTTCGAGGTGGTGGAAGAGGCGCGGGGCGACCTGGTCGTCGAGGCGGACGAGGGGTACGTCGTGGCCCTCGACCCGACCATCGACGAGGCGCTGCGCCACGAGGGGATCGCCCGGGAGCTGGTGAACCGGATCCAGCGGCTGCGCCGGGACGAGGGCCTCGACGTGAGCGACCGGATCCGGCTCGGGATCGACGGCGATGCGTCGGTCCTCGCCGCCGCCGAGGCGCACCGGGCGTTCATCTCCCGCGAGACGCTCGCCACCGACCTGCGGGTCGGAAAGGAAATGACGGGTGAGGTGTATACGGCGGAGAGGGAAGTCGAGCTGGACGACCTCCGGGCGCGCATTGCACTTGCGGTAGCATGAGCGCGGGGGCGTTCGGAATCCACGCGTAGCGGGATCGTCGAATGGAGAGAGAAACGGGAGTCGGAAGCGCGGCGACGCCGTTGCGGGCGCTCCAGTCGGTCAATACGAGCAAGCTCGTGCTCTTCCTGTCGATCATGGCCGTCATCGTCTTCGTGGACTACGTGACGAAGCGGCTGATCCAGGAGAATTTCCACCTGTACGAGCAGGTGGAGATCATCGGGGACTACCTCCGGCTGACGTTCATCTACAATCCCGGCGCGGCCTTCGGGATCCACCTGGGGCCGTATTCCCGGATGATCTTCCTGGTCCTCTCGGTGGTGGCGCTGGTCGCACTCGGCGCGATGTACTGGACGACGCCGGCGCACGACCGGGTGCGGCTCACGGCGATCTCGCTGGTGTGCGCGGGGGCGGTAGGGAACCTCGTGGACCGGATCCGGTCGCACCGCGGCGTGGTCGACTTCCTCGACATCGGGATCGGCGACCTGCGGTGGCCGGTGTTCAACGTGGCGGACATCGCGGTCACGACCGGTGCGGTGTTCCTGGCGCTTTCCCTGTGGCGGGAAGAGCGACAGGATGACGATGACGGATGAGACGGGCGTCACGCGTCGTCGGCTGATCGTCGAGGCGCCGGAGCCGGGGGAGCGGCTCGACGCCTACATAGCCAGGCATCTGGCGCAGCTTTCGCGGTCGCGGGTCGCGAAACTGCTGGAGGCCGGACGCGTGTGGTTGAACGGGCGCGTGCCGCGCAAGAGCGATCACCCCGCGCCCGGCGACACGATCGAGATCGAGCTTCCGGCGCCCGAGCCGACGGGGATCGAGCCGGAAGAGATCCCTCTCAACATCGTCTACGAGGACGCGGACCTCCTGATCGTCGACAAGCCGGCGGGCCTGGTGGTGCACCCGGCGCCCGGGCATCGGACGGGGACGCTGGTCAATGCGCTCCTGCACCACGTGACCGATCTCTCGGGGGTCGGCGGCCGGCTGCGGCCCGGGATCGTCCATCGTCTCGACAAGGACACCTCCGGGCTGCTCCTCGTGGCGAAGAACGACGATGCGCACCTGGCGTTGTCGGCGGCGCTCAAGCGCCGCGAGATCACGCGCGTGTATCTCGTGGCCGCGTGGGGGCATCTAGCGTCGGACACGCAGACCGTGGACGCCCCGATCGGGCGGTCCCCCACGGACCGGAAGCGCATGGCCGTGGTCGAGGGCGGCCGGCGGGCGGTCACGCATCTCGAGCGGGTCGAACGCTGGGTCGCTGCCGACCTGCTGCGCGCCCGGCTGGAGACCGGCCGGACGCACCAGATCCGGGTGCACCTGGCTTGGATCGGCCACCCGGTGGTAGGCGACCCGGTGTACGGCGGTGCCGCGGAGCGCGGGATCAGCGGGCCGGGCCGGGCGTGGGCCCGTGCCTTTGCCGCCCGGGTGCCTCGCCAGTTCCTGCACGCGGCCGAGCTGCGGTTCCGCCACCCCCGGACCGGACGCGAGCTCCACGTCACGAGCCCGCTCCCGCCGGACCTGGCCGCCGCGGCCGAGTGGGCTCGACAGACGTCCACGAGCGCGGCGCGAGGGAGTTGACCCGTGGCGCGAGGGAGTTGACCATCCGACCTCGCGCGCGCTATTTTGGCCAGCCCCCCGGAGATTCCCATACGATAGTCCCGATATCGGTATGGCGACGACAGACGCCGTCCTCGCCCCCGTTGCCCGCACCGCCAGTACGGTGCAGGTCTGGACGGTGTTCGGCTGCGACGGACGCACCTTCGGCTTCCCTCTCGAGCGAGTTCGGGAAATCGTTCTTCCCGGGCCGATCACGCGGTTGCCGGGATGCGGTCCCGAGGTCTGCGGGCTGATCGGGCTCCGGGGTCGGATCGTGACCGTCTTCGACGTCGGTGCGGCGCTGGGGCTGCGGCCCTCGGCGGCGCAGCCCGACCATCGTCTGTTGCTCCTCGAATGCCGTGGCCGGCTGGTGGCCGGCGCCGTCGAGAGGGTCGCGGCCGTACAGGAGGTGGCGGTGCGTCCGCTCGGCCGGCTCCGGGCGGTGCTCAAGGGGATCGATGTAGAGCGGGCGGCGGTCCTCGGCGTAGGCAAGATTGCAGGCGAGCCCTTCATCGCCCTCGATTCCGACCGGCTCCTCGGGGCACTCCTACTCTGAATTCCGTGCAGTTCCCGTTCGAAAGGGTGGATCCATGGGACGAACCGTGCTGATCTGTGACGACGCGATCTTCATGCGCAGCATGATCGCAGACATCCTCAAGCAGGCAGGCTTCGAGGTCGTGGGCGAAGCCGAGACCGGCGCGGAGGCCGTCGCGCGGTACCGGGAGTTGAAGCCGGACCTCGTGACGATGGACATCGTCATGCCCGACATGGGCGGGATCGACGCGGTGCGGCAGATCATGGCGGAGGACCCGAACGCCAAGGTTCTCATGTGCAGCGCCATGGGGCAGCAGGCCCTGGTGGTCGAGGCGATCCAGGCCGGCGCGCGAGACTTCGTGGTGAAGCCGTTCCAGCCGTCGCGGGTGCTGGAGGCCGTGCAGCGGGTGCTGGGGTGAGCCGGGCGGCCCCGGGGAGCGATGGGTGAATTCGACCGGTACCTCGACCTGTACCTCGCGGAGGCGCAGGAGCACCTTGCCACACTGAACCAGGGCCTGCTCGAGCTGGAGTCCGGCGGCGGCGGCGAATCGCTGGATGCGGCGTTCCGGGCGGCGCACACGGTGAAGGGGATGGCCGCCATGATGGGCCACGACACCGTCGCCGCCGTGGCGCATCGGCTCGAAGACCGCCTCGACCAGGTTCGCGCCGGCCGGGTGGAGGTGAGCCCGGCGCTGATCGACGAGCTGCTGGCCGGCGTCGACGAGCTGGCGCGTGCAATCGATCTGGCCGTTTCCGGCGGCGATGGCGGCGGGGTCGAGGCGGCGGAGGATGCGGGGCCGTCGCCGGCTGCGGGAGCGGAGATGGGGGAGGATCTCCGCATCCCCGAGGAGACGGAGCTGGTGGTCCGCGTTCTCCTGGCGTCGGACGCGCCGCTCAAGTCCGCGCGGGCGCACATTGTCTGCCGAAGTGCATCCTCGGCGTGCCGGATCCTCGGGACGTGGCCGGAGACGATCGGCGAAGACTTCGGCGGCGAGCTCTGGCTCTTCGTCGCGGACGCGGCGGACCACGGGCGTTTGGCGGACGCGATCCGTGCGGGCGGGGAGGTCGCTCTCGTCGAGATCCGGCCGGTCGACGAGGTCGTCGGAGCCGGGGCGGCGGCGCGCGAGGGCGGCCCCGTCGAGCAGCCGGATGTAGACGTCGCGGGGAAGGCGGAGGCGGCCGGGGCGACCGGCCCACGGGACGGCCGGCCAGGTGACGGGCGCGCGGCTGGCGCGGCCGCCGAGCTTCGCGCTAGCGCCACGCAGGTTCGCGTCGCCCGGGAGCATCTCATCGACCTGGCCGACGGCATGGGCGACCTCGCGATCCTGGCGCGGCAGCTCGAGAAGGCGGCAGATTCGGCGTCGCCGACGCTGAGATCGATCGTCGAGCAGATCGGCCGCCGGGTGCGCGAGCTCCAGGGGATCGTGCTCGGGATGCGGATGGAGCCGGCGGGCGCCGTCTTCGACCGGCTGCCGCGGGTGGTCCGCGACACGGCGCGATCGCTCGGGAAGGAGGTCGACTTCCGCCTCGAGGGTCGCGACATCGAGCTGGACCGCGAGATCCTCGAGGAGCTGGTCGACGTCCTCATCCACATCCTGAGGAACGCCATCGACCACGGGATCGAGCCGCGCGAGAAGCGCCTCGCCGCGGGCAAGCCGGCGCGCGGGCAGCTCGTGCTTCGCGTCATCCGCGAGCGGTCGAGCATCCTCCTGGAGGTCGAAGACGACGGTCGGGGCGTCGACAGGGCGAAGGTGCACGCGCGGGCCCGGGCCCTGGGCCTCGTGGTGCCGCCGACGCCGGAGGAGATGACCGACGAGGACATCCTCCGGCTCCTCAGCCAGCCCGGCTTCTCGACCGCGGACCAGGTGAGCACGGTCTCCGGCCGCGGCGTCGGGATGGACATCGTGGTCACCCGGATCCGGGCGCTGGGCGGCGGCGTCTCGCTCAGGACGGAGGAAGGGCGCGGCACCACGTTCCAGCTCCGCATGCCGATCACGCTGGCGCTGGTGCAGGCGCTGCGCGTCCGCGTGGGGGACGAAGACTACGTCGTCCCGATCACGCACGTGACCGAGGCGCTCGACCTGAGCCAGGCGCGGATCACGCGTAAGGCGGACCGGGAGTACATCCGGCATCGCGGCCGGCAGCTCCCGGTGGTGCGGATGCGCAGGGTGCTGGGCACCCGCGCGGCCGGTGAGGAAACCGCGGCGATCGTGACCGAGCTCGGCGACCGTCGCGCCGCCCTCGCCGTGGACCTGCTCGCCGGACGCGAGCAGATCATCGTGAAGTCTTTCGACGCGGCAGTGGGCACGCTTAAGATCTTCTCCGGCGCGGCGCTGCTGTCCGACGGCCGACCGGCGCTGGTGCTCGATCCGATCAGTGTTCTCTGAGGGGTGGAATCATGCTGGACGTGCGGGAACTCGGTACGTTGCAGCTCGACGCGCTGCGAGA
>VSDC01000571.1:0-1541 GCA_047459275.1 Gemmatimonadota bacterium | reverse complement strand
CCTGGTACTTGAGCCCCATGGCGTACGGCACGGTGCCGAGCCATCGGACCTCCAACACGCGACGCGGCGCGGGAGCGGCGACCTCGCCGCTCCCGCGCCCCGCTTCGCGCGTCCGGGCCATTTCCACCGCCTCTCTCATGGCCCAGCCACCCGCTCCTTTCGCCGGATCAGGCCTCCTCCGGGAACGTGTGCAGGACCTCGCGCAACCGCGACAGGAACCGTGCCGCGTCCGCACCGTCGACCAGACGGTGGTCGTACCCGAGCGAGAAGTAGGAGCGCAGCCGGATCGCGATCGTGTCCATCCCGTCGGCCTCGATCACGACCGGGCGCTTGTCGATCGAGCCCGTCCCGAGGATCGCGGCCGTCCCCTCCGGGATGATCGGCATCCCGACCATGGTGCCGAGGACGCCGGGGTTGGTGATGGAAAACGTCGCGCCCTGGATCTCTTCCGGCTTGAGTTGCCGGGCCCGGGCACGGGCGGCCAGGTCGTTGATCCGCTTGGCGATCCCGACAAGGTTCAGCTCGTCGGCGTTCCGGACGACGGGCACGATCAGCCCCGGGTTCAGATCCACCGCGATCCCGATGTTGATGTCGCCCCGGTAGATGATGCTGTCCCCGGAAACCGTCGCGTTGATGTTCGGGAACTCCCGGAGCACCCGGGCCACCGCCCATGCGACGAATGCGGTGTAGCTGACCTTGACGCCCTGCTGCTCCCAGCGCTCCTTGTTCGCGCGCCGGATCCGGTCGATCCGCGTGAAGTCCATCTCGATGATCGAGTGGACGTGCGGCGCGATCCGCTTCGCCCTCACCATGTGGTCCGCAGTGAGGCGCCGGATCCGGTCCATCGGCACCACCTGGTCGCCCGGCCGGACCGGGAACTCGGGGTGCTGGACCTGGCCGTAGAAGATCTTCCAGAAGTCCTCGGCCGCGACCGGCCCCATGGCCGCCGGGCGCGCGGGCGCAGCCGGCGCCGCAGGAGCCGCGGCGGGCGCAGCCGGCGCGGCAGCGGGCGCGGGCGCAGCGGGCGCCTTCTCGCGCTGCTCGATGTAGGCCAGGATGTCCTGCTTCGTCACGCGGCCGGCCTCGCCCGTGCCCGGGACCTGGCTCAGGTCGATCCCGTGCTCCTCGGCGATCCGCCGCACGAGCGGCGACGAGCGGCGACGGAGCCGCTCCTCCGCCGTCTCCTCTCCCGCCTCTTTCGCGGCGGGCGACGGCGCAGCGGGTGCGGGCGCGGCCGGTGCAGCGGCAGCCGCCTCGGCCGGCTTCTCCTCAGCGGGCGCCGGAGCCGGCGCCGCCGCCGGGGCCGTGGCCGTCGCATTCGCATCCGTCTCGATGTACGCGACGATGGTCCCGACCTCGACCGTCTGCCCCTCCTGAACCGTGATCTCGACCAGCGTCCCCGCGGCCGGGGAGGGGATCTCGGCATCCACCTTGTCCGTCGAGATCTCCAACAGCGGCTCGTCTCTCGCGACCTTGTCGCCCACCTTCTTCAGCCACTTCGATACCGTCCCCTCGGCGATCGACTCGCCCATCTGGGGCAT
>VSDC01000570.1:0-1541 GCA_047459275.1 Gemmatimonadota bacterium | reverse complement strand
CGGAGGAGCAGGATCTCGGCAGCGGCACCGGTCGGCTTTCGGCCCACGAGACGCGCCGGGAAGACGCGCGTCTCGTTCAGCACGAGGACGTCGCCGGCGGGGACCAGCTCCAACAGGTCGCGAAAGATGCGGTGTTCGATCGAGCCGTCGGATCGATGCAGCACGAGGAGCCGGCTCTCGTCGCGGCGCTGCGAGGGATACTGCGCGATCCGATCGCGGGGGAGTGTGTAATCGAACGCCGAGGTCGGGTAGCGATCAGGCACCTGGTTCACCGACGCGCTCACCCTCTTCGATCAGTTCCCGCACCTCGCGCACCCGATCCAGGTGGATCCACAGCTCGCCCGCGCCATCCGGACGATGCTTCCACGTCGCGATGTAGGTGAGCACCATCCGCTCGAGGGGGTGCGTCGAGGGGTGGTTCCGCCGCGCGAAACGGTGGCAGAGCGAGCCGAGGTCGATCTCGAAGCTCGCTTCCAGGCGACGGAGCGCGCCCACGCGGCGGAGCGTCTCCAGCTCCCCCGCCTCCTTCAACGCGCCCGCCATGCGCCGGTGGGAGTTTCCATGCTCCGCGAAGCGCCGGGCGAGCAGGCGGCAATCCTCCGCGCTCAGACAGACGACGTTCACCTCACCCCTCGAACAGACTCTGCTGCGCCTCGAGTTCCTTCCTGCGCTCGGCCGGCAACGCGTAGCCGAAGCGCTCGAACGCCCGGTTCGTCGCGACCCGCCCTCTGGGCGTACGCATCAGGAAGCCGTTCTGGATCAAGAACGGCTCGTACACCTCCTCCAGCGTCCCCGCATCCTCTCCCACCGCCACGGCAAGGGTGTTCAACCCCACGGGACCACCGTCGAAGTGCTCGATCAGGGTCTTGATCACCCGGCCGTCCATTTCGTCCAGGCCGTACTCGTCGACGTCCAGCATCTGCAGGGCCTCCTGCGCGACCTCCCTCGTGATCACGCCGTCCGCCCGCACCTGGGCGTAGTCCCGTACTCGCCGCAGGAGCCGGTTCGCGACACGAGGCGTGCCCCGGGAGCGGCGCGCGATCTCCCGCGCCCCCTCCGGATCGCAGCGGACCTGCAGGATCTCGGCGCTCCTCTCGATGATGAACGCCAGCTCCTCGGTGTCGTAGTAGTTCAGCCGCTGGATGATCCCGAACCGGGCCCGCATCGGCGGCGTGAGCAACCCGAAGCGCGTCGTTGCGCCGATCAGCGTGAAGCGTTCGATCGGCACCGTGATCGTCTGCGCCTTCGGACCGTCCGAGAGGCGGATGTCGATCTTGAAGTCCTCCATCGCCGGGTAGAGGAACTCCTCGATGATCGGACGCAGCCGATGGATCTCGTCGATGAAGAGGATGTCCCCCTCCCGGAGGTTGGTGAGGATCCCGACGAGGTCGCCCGGTTTCTCCAGCACCGGACCGGACGTGGTCTTGATGTTCACGCCCAGCTCCCGGGCCATCAGCATGGCCAGCGTCGTCTTGCCGAGCCCCGGCGGCCCGTGGAACAGGGTGTGGTCCAGCGGCTCGCGCCGCGCCAGCGCCCCGTCG
>VSDC01000569.1:0-1552 GCA_047459275.1 Gemmatimonadota bacterium | reverse complement strand
GAGCCGTTCAGCCCCTGCTCCTCGCCGCCCCAGTGCCCGACGATGATGGTGCGCTTCGGGTTGGGGTAGACCTTCTTCAGGATCCGCATCGCCTCCATCATGGTGACGGTGCCGGTCGCGTTGTCGGTCGCGCCGGACGCGCCGTCCCAGGAGTCGAAGTGCGCGGAGAGGAGCACGTACTCGTTGGGCTTCTCCGTGCCCGGGATCGTGGCGATCGTGTTGAAGACCGGCACCTGGCCCAGGAACTGGGCATCCGCCTCGAGGCGCAGCTTCGGGCCCTGGTTGTTCTCGGCCAGGCGGAAGACCAGCCCGTAGTCCTCGCACGAGAGGTCGAGCGTCGGGATGCGGCGGGTCTGGGCGCCGAAGATCTTGTTGACGCCCCAGCCGTTCGACCAACGCAGGGTCAGGATGCCGCGGGCGCCGGCGGAGGCGAGGGCGTCGGCGAGCTCGGCCGGGCTCATGCCGGTGCGGCGGACGCGTTCGTTCCAGGCCTGGCGCGCCTCGTCACGGGCCTTCCGCATCGCCTCGACCGTCTCGGGGAGGCCGTACTCCTCCCAGTTGTCGTCGGTCCGGCAGGTCGGCTCGGGGAAGGAGATCATGACGAACTTCCCCTTGACCGACGGGAGCCACTTCCGGAACTCGTCGGCGTTCTGCACGTCGGGGAGGATGGCGACGCCGCCCTCGACCTTCTTCCCGTTGGTCCCGGGGCTCCAGGCGAGGAGCGTGCCCTCGAGCGTGCGGACGCGCGGCTCGATCAGGTCGATGTGGGTGATGCCGCGGCGCCAGCCGGTCCAGGTGCCGTACTGCTCGTTGCGCGCCTCGATCCCCCACTTCCGGTACATCTCGACGGCCCAGTTGTGGGCGGCGTTCATCCCGGGCGAGCCGGTGAGGCGCGGGCCGATCGAGTCGGTGAGGGTCTGGGCGAGGGTGTAGACGTGGGAGTTCTCGGTGCCCTCACGCCAGATCTCGCGGAGAATGGGGTCGTTGGTCGGGAAGTTCTGAGCCGTCGCCGGCCCGGCGGCGGACAGGACTCCCATAGCGACGGCGAACGTCGCGATCCAGCGCTTCATCGTGTACCTCCGTCAGCGGATTCAGGGCGTTGGAGTGTGTGGCTCCGGCCCGAGGCGCCGGAGTAGCTGAATTGTTGGGAGAATGGGGAAGTTGGTGGGAAGAGGCAAGGTGGGGGTTAGGGATCAGGGCTTAGGGGTCAGGGTTTAGGGCGCAGGGGTCGGGGCTCAGTGTCCGGGTTGGGGGCGGATCCCTGAGCCCTGATCCCTGAGCCCCGGGGGTGGGGAGGCGGCGGGGAGCCTCCTTGATCCCTGAGCCCCGGGGTGGCGGGGGGCGGGGCGGCCTCAATACGTCGGCGGATCGCTCGCCGGGAACGACTCGATCGAGCCCTCTTCCACCACGCCGTCGCGTGGTACGGCGTCCGGCGGAGTCTGAGGGGCCGCGTCGTTGGCGCGGGAGACCGAGGCCGGGCGCTCGCGGCCGTCCAGGAGCTGCCGGAGCACGTACTGGAGGATCCCGCCGTGGCGGTAGTAGGCGGCCTCCT
>VSDC01000568.1:0-1558 GCA_047459275.1 Gemmatimonadota bacterium | reverse complement strand
TTTGCGTGGGCTGATCTTCGATCCGTTCGCCGGGATCAGCGGTGACATGATCCTCGGCGCGCTGGTGGACGTGGGGCTCGAGCCTGCGTGGCTCGAGGCGTTCGTCACGTCCCTGGGTCTCGGCGAGGTCGGCGTCGTCGTCGAGCGTGTGGATCGGAGCGGGATCAACTGCGCCCGCGTCCGGTTCGATCTGCCGCACGAGCACGCGCACCGGCATCTGAGGCACGTCCTCGAGATCGTAGACCGGGCCGTGGCGCCGGAGTCGGTCAAGGCGAAGGCGGCGGAGGTCTTTCGGCGCTTGGCCGCGGCGGAAGCCGAGATCCACGGCACGACGATCGAAAAGGTCCACTTCCACGAAGTTGGCGCGCTGGACGCGATCCTGGACGTGCTCTGCGCGGTCGCGGGGATCGCCGAGCTCGGCGTCGAGCAGTGCTTCACGCGACCCGTCACGGTCGGGACCGGGACCGTGGAGATCGCGCACGGCCGATTCCCGCTCCCCGCGCCGGCCACGTTGAAGCTGCTCGAGGGGTTGCCCGTGCGCGACCCCGGGTACGAGGGCGAGTGCACGACGCCGACGGGTGCGGCCATCCTGGCGGTTGTGACCGAAGGACGAACCGCGCCGTCAGACTTCGTCGTGAGGCGGAGCGGCTTCGGTGCCGGGACTCGCAACCCGGAAGACCGTCCGAACTGCTTGCGCGTGATCCTCGGCGACGTGGCGGGGGAAAGGGCGGACCGGCTCTTCATGGTCCAGGCCGATGTGGACGATCTTCCCCCGGAGTACGTGCCTGCCGCGCAGGACGCGCTCCTGGAGGCGGGCGCGCTCGACGCGTACGTAGTCCCGCTCGGGATGAAGAAGGGCAGGCCGGGGATCCGCTTCGAAGCGCTCGCGCCGGAAGCGGCGTTGGAGCGGGTACTCGCCGCCCTGTTCGCCGGGACCACGACGATCGGCGCCAGGTACTGGGAGGTCACCCGTCCGGCGCTGCCCCGCGTCGAAGAGACGGTTGCATGGCGCGGGCAGACGGTGCGGCGGAAGCGGGTCCGGCTCCCGGATGGCCGTGAGCGGGTCAAGCCCGAGTACGAGGACGTGGTCCGTGCCGCGAGAGCGCTCGACGTCGCTCCGTACGACGTGCGCCTCGCGCTCGAGCGCGACGATGTGTCGCACGATTGAAAACCTGCGTCTGGATGAAGGCGCAATCCGTGTTCACAGTCAGACTGGAGGTTCCTGGATGAACCGCTTCACCGGTGTCATCCTCGCTCTGTCCTTGGGTGCGGTCGTCGGAGCGTGCGCGTCGAGCGGCGCGGGCGGCTCTGGTTCGGGCGGCATTCGGCCCAGGGACACCCGGCTCACTCGTGACGCCGAGCAGAAGATCGCGCTCGCGATGCTGAGGAGTTCCGACGAAGAGAAGCGCGCCCTCTACGAACAGGCGCTCGAGAGCGCCAAGCAGGCGATCCAGGAAGACTCGGCCAACCCGCAGGGTTACTTCGTCGCGGGGCAGGCCTACGCGAACCTGGACGACTTCGAGAACGCGGACCTCGCCTGGGACAAGGCCGAAGAGCT
>VSDC01000567.1:0-1559 GCA_047459275.1 Gemmatimonadota bacterium | reverse complement strand
TCGAGGAACGCCCCGCGATCGAATACCTCGCCCGCAACCCGCTCCTCGGTCCCGCCGAGGCCGATCCGGGTCAGGATGCCGCCCGTACGCCGCTCGAAGTAGCGCCGGATGTCCTCCGTGGGGAAGCGCCGGTTCCCCCACACCTCGAATCCGGCAAGGCGGTACTGGGGGCCTTCATCCACCGAGATGATCAGCCGCGCTTTCCCCGTCTCGGGGTCCACGACGAGCGAGTCGCCGGTCACGGCGAAATCGATGTAGCCGTGACGACTGTAGAAGTCGGGAAGGTTCTGGCGGAGGTCGCGCCGGAGCTTCTCCTCATCGTACGTCCCCTTCTGGAACCAGAAGAAGCCCTCGGGCCGGGTCTCCATGACGCCCCGCAACTGGTCGTCGGAGAAGGCCTGGTTCCCTTCGAACTCGATCTGGGCAATCGCTACGCGCTGCCCCTCCTCCACATCGAAGATCAGCCGGTACTCTCCGGGGCGACCCTCGATCGGCTCCAGGCGGTGCTCGACCGAGCGCGCCCGGTAGCCCTTGTTCGCCAGGAGCTCACGGACCAGGTGCTCCGCCGCGGTGACCCGGGACGGGTTCAGCGGTGCGCCAGCCCTGAGCCCAGCCGTGTCCCGCACCGTCGAGGGGCTCACGTTCTCGAGGCCGTTGAACTCGATGCTCGCGATGTACGGCTGTTCTTCGACTTCGATGGTGAGCCTCACCCGGCTCGGGTCGCTCCCCTCGGCGGCGGAGATCCGGACATCCTTGAACTGCCCCGTCGCCCAGAGGCGACGAATGGCCCGGTTGACCTCCTTCCACGTGATGGAAGAGCCCACGCGCAGGCCGGACTCGCCGACGATGACGGAGTGCTCGAGGCGCTCCTGGCCCCGGACGTGGATCGTCTCGATGACGAGCGGCGTGGATGCCTGTCCGCCGGCCGCGTCCTGGGCCAGGAGGGGGGTGGCGGGCACAACCAGCAGGCAGACGGCAAAGGCCGTCGCCGCAGCGGCGGCCCGTTCACGGATCGATCCCATCGGCCTTGAATTGCTTCTCCGATCCTCAGGTCTTGCTCGATGAAGGCACGCGGAACTCGAGACCTTCGCCTTCCGGTCCGACGTCGACCTCGATCTCGTCGCCGGCCGTGAACTCCGCCAGGAGGATCTTCTCCGAAAGCGGATCCTCCAGATAACGCTGGATGGCACGGCGCAGAGGACGGGCGCCGAACTTCTCGTCGTAGCCGTGGTTGACGAGGAACTCGATCGCCGCGTCCGTCAGCGTGAGCTTGAGGTCCTCCTCGGCCAGGCGCTTGTGCGTCTCCTCGAGCATGATGTGGACGATCTGGCCGATCTGTTCCTTCGTCAGCGGGTGGAAGACGATGATGTCGTCCACGCGGTTGAGGAACTCCGGATTGAACGCCCGCTCGATCTCGGCCTTCACCTTCTCCTGCATCGCCTCGTAGGCGCTCTCCGCTCCGCGCGGATGGAAGCCCAGCGTCTTCCCCTTCGTGATCTCCCGCGCCCCGAGGTTCGACGTCATGATGATGACCGTGTTCTTGAAGTCGATCACCCGGC
>VSDC01000566.1:0-1561 GCA_047459275.1 Gemmatimonadota bacterium | reverse complement strand
CTGCATCGGCATCGTCGCCTCGCCGCCTTCGACGAGCGCGTTGTAGATCCGCTCGGCCTCGGCCGGGTCGTCGACCTGGAGCGCGACGCAGAACCCCTGCGGCTTCGCGCCCTGCCCGGGAGGCGCGTCGCCGCCCATGAGCACGGCGCCGTCGGTAACGAGCGCCGCGTGCAGCACGCGGTTCCTCCACTCGGCGGGTACCTTGTCCGCCATCGGCGACTCGCCGTGGGTCATGATCCGGAGCTCGCCGCCGAGCACGGCGTGGTAGAAGTGGAACGCTTCGGCGCACTGCCCGTCGAAGCCCAGGTACGGGACCATCTGCATGGCACACCTCCTTGCGGTTCGTCTACGGCGTTCTCCGTGGTCGTAGGCGACGTCGGCGCTCACCCGTCGCGCCCGTCGCTACCCATGCGTCGAACGAACGCGCCGGAAATCGACACCGGTCGATCGACGGGCTCCGAGACGCCACATCACGATGCGCAGAGGCCGGGCCCGAGAGGGCCGAATGGTGCGCTGTAATCCGATCGACTTGCGTATGGCCCCGGCTTCGCACAACTTCCCCGGACGAGGAGCCGCCCACCACACACGCACGCCGAGGCCGCAAATGGAGACCGCGACGTCCGAGTTCCTTCTGATCTTCCACGAGAAGCCCGAGCGCTATTACGAGCTGTCGATGGAGGAGCGACGGCAGGCGATGGACCGGTGGAACGCGTGGTGCGACGAGCTCGTCGCCTCGGGCCGCGTGACGCAGGGGAACACGCTGGGTCCGGTGGGGCGCCTCGTGTCGGGGACCGCGCGCGGCGCCGGCGTCCGCGCCATCGACGGGCCCTTCACCGAGGCGAAGGAGTGGATCGGCGGTTACATGCTCCTCGAGGCGGCGTCGCTCGACGAGGCGACGGCGATCGCCGAGACGTGCCCGAACCTCCCGTACGGAATGGTCGTCGAGGTCCGCCCGGTCGCCCAGGCCTGCTCCCTCGCCCGTTCGCTCGGCTGGACGACAATGCGCGGGCCGGCGGAGATGCCGGCCTGAGCGGCGCAGGTATCCTTCGCGTCGAGTGCTCTCCGCATCGGCCCGCGCCGGCGTGGGACTCAGGGCTCGGGGCTCGGGGCTCAGGGCCAGGGGTCAGGGTTCGGGGGTCGCGCCCTCCATCCCCACTTCAAGCGTGGTGGGCGCCCGCGAGCCGGTCGAAGGGGGAGGGGGGCAGCACGCGGCCGGCCAACGGCCGTGCGCGGGCGAGCGCTCACCGCCCCTCCGGTCCCACCTCGCTATTGCATCTGCATTTCCGCGTGGGACAGGCATCAGCCTCTCCGTAGCCGTAGCTCCGCTTCCGAAAACGCGTTACGACCCTCCGGACAACCCTTCGCGCTCTGTCTGCAGGAAGTGTTGGTCCCGGTGTCATCGGCGCCCTGGCCGCTCTCCCCGCTCGCCTCTCGGCGCCCTCGCCGCTCTCTCCGCCCGCTTCTCGGACGCCCCGCCGCGCACCCGTCCCAACCCGTCCCAACCCGTCCCAGCCCCTCCCGGCCACCCTCCGCAGTCCCCGATCGCACAACCATCGCCTCC
>VSDC01000565.1:0-1562 GCA_047459275.1 Gemmatimonadota bacterium | reverse complement strand
ACGAAGTCGTTCGGGAGCTGGAAAACGGTCCCGGTCGCCTGCCAGTACGCCCGTCCCACGCGGACGGGTCCCTCCGGCACGCCAGGCACGGGCGGCGTCGGCCCGTAGAGCTGCGCGACCAGGGGGGTCGGCACACGGTGCATCGCTTCCTCGAGGGGCATCAACTGGTACTTCTTCGGCTCGCATGCGCCCAGCACCACGGCCGCCACGGCGACCGGGCCGACGGTACGGATGAATTTCATGAAGTTCTCCTCTCGGTTGACGCTCCAGCCGGTCCGGGACATCCTTCCCACGGCACTGCCTTTGCCGCGCAGCCGCGCGGCCCGACCAGAAGATGGAGACTGCCAATGCGAATCGCGATGGATCCGGTCCCGGTAGTCCTGGGGATTTACGCCCACGTCGGCGAGCTGCTCGCGCGCGTGATGGAACGACACGAGGGCGGCGACGCCGAGTCCCTCGGCCGTCGCTTCGGCCGTCAGCGTGCCGAGGCCGCGGACCGCGAGGTCAGCCGCCTGGTCCACGCGCTCCACGCGGACGTAAAGGTCGCCGACAAACTCCTCAAGAAGACCGGCGACGTCTGGAAGATATCGCGCGAGACGGATCTCGTCGACCTCGTGATCCAGGCCCGGGGCGACGAGCAGACCCCGCAGTCCTACGTCCACCTGAAGCCCGACCAGGTACGGGCGCTCCTGTACGCGATCCGGGACGCCGCGCGGGGGACGGGAGAGGATCGGGAGACGATCGAGCAGCTCGAGCGGGCCGCCGACGCCCTCGAGGCTCGCCCCGGCGGCTACCTCGCCTTCGGCTTCGATCCCTGGAGATCGTGATCCGGGGCGGCGGCCGTCCGGCTTGTCCCGCCGGGCGTCGGCGTCTACGTTGAACGCCGCGGACCCGACCCTCGTTACGCAAGCCTTCCATCCATGAAGCGATCGCCACTGCTGGCGGCTCTCCTCGTCCTCCTTGCGGGACGCGCGGCGGCCCAGGAGCCTTCACGCCTCGATCCCGCGCTTCGCCTGTCTCGCTGGTCGGCGGGGGCTCGTGTCGACTCGGCGGCCCCGGCGCCGACCATCCCGGCCGCCCCGGGCCGTGCCGCCTTTGCCCTCGGCGCTACGGCGCGCATCGGCGGCGAGCCCTACGTCCGCGCCCTGATTCGCCTCGCCCCGGGCGGGGAGGCCGCGCTCCGGCGGCTCGGCGTGCGCATAGGCGTGCGTGCAGGCGACGTCGTCACCGCGCGCATCCCGCTCGCCGCGCTCCCCTCGCTGGCCGCAGAGCCGTCCGTGCGGTTCATGGAGGCGGCCGCGTGGCTGGCGCCGGATGTCGTGGTCCCGATGGACCCGGCGCCACATGCCGCGCCGGCCGTCCCCGCGGACCCGGCAGCGCCGACAGCGCTCGCCCCGGAGCCGCCCGACGCACCCGCCAACGACAGCGCCGTTGCCGGGATCGGGGTCGAAGGACTGCGTCGCCGCGACGGCGACCGCTTCTACGGCCTCACCGGCCGCGGCGTCGCGATCGGGATCGTGGACACGGGGATCGACCTCGCCCACGAGGACTTCCGGGACGGG
>VSDC01000089.1:0-7610 GCA_047459275.1 Gemmatimonadota bacterium | reverse complement strand
TCGCGCGGCGGCAGGCGGAGCTCGCATTGTCGCTGGGTGCCCAGGCCCTGGCCCACGGCTGCACGGGGAAGGGGAACGACCAGGTGCGTTTCGAGCTGACGTACCAGGCGTTCGCCCCCGGGCTCCGGGTGATCGCCCCGTGGCGCGAGTGGTCGATCCGCTCGCGTGAGGACGCGCTCGCATACGCCGCGGAACGGGGGATCGAGGTGCCGGCGACCAAGGAGAAGATCTACTCGCGCGACCGGAACCTGTGGCACATCTCGCACGAGGGCGGACCTCTGGAGGACCCGGCCTGCGAGCCGCCTGCGGACATGTTCATCCTCACGCGGTCGCCGGAGGAGGCGCCGGACCGTCCGCAGTACATCGAGATCGGTTTCGAGTCCGGCTACCCCGTGAGCGTGGACGGCGAGTACCTGGAGCCCGTGGCGCTGATCGAGCGGCTCAACACCATCGGCGGCGAGCACGGGATCGGGCGTGCCGACGTCCTGGAGGACCGCCTGGTCGGGATGAAGTCCCGTGGCGTGTACGAGACGCCCGGCGGCACCCTGCTCCTCACGGCCCACAGGGAGCTGGAGCAGCTCGTCCTCGACCGGCGCACGCTGGCGTTGAAGGACCAGCTCGCCGCCCGGTACGCGGACCTCGTGTACGAAGGGCGCTGGTGGACGACGGAACGAGAGGCGCTCGACGCCCTCGTCGACAAGACGCAGGAGCGGGTCACGGGAACGGTCCGTCTCAAGCTCTACAAGGGCAACGCGATCGTCGCCGGCCGGCGGAGTCCGTACGCGCTCTATGACGAAGCACTCGCGTCTTTCGGCGACGACGGCGGCGCGTACGACCACGCGGACGCGGCGGGCTTCATCCGCCTCTTCGGCCTCCCGGTGCGCGCCGAGGCCGAGCGGCGTGCGCGCACGGCCCTGGAGCAGGCCCGGGAGAAGGACGTGGCGCCCGTGGAGGGCGCGGGGGCGCTGGCGTTCGCCGGTGCGGCGGAGGAGGAGCGGTGAAGCAGGTGGCGGATGGCGCGCCCCAGGCGCGCCCGGGGACCGACGCTCATCCGGAAGCCCGGTCCGAGGCGCACGGCGAGGGCGCGACCGTGCGGCGCCTCTGGGGCGGTCGCTTTGGCGGTGGGCCGGCCCCGTCGCTCGAGGAGTTGAACCGGAGCCTTCCCGTCGATCGGCGGCTGTGGCGGGAGGACATCGAGGCGAGCCGGGCCTGGGTGCAGGCGCTCTTCGGCGCCGGCGTGCTGAGCGCCGCGGAAGCCGACACGCTGGACCGGGGGCTCCACCGCGTCGCCTCCCGCATTGCGGCGGGGGCCGCGGAGGGGGCCACGGACGAGGACATCCACACCCTGGTCGAACGGCTCCTCTACGAGGAAGTAGGCGACGTCGCGGGGAAGCTGCACACGGGACGCTCGCGTAACGACCAGGTCGCGACCGACACGAGGCTCTGGGCCCTGCGCGCCGGGGCGCGCCTTCGCGTCGACCTGCGCGGATTGCAGCGGGCCATCCTGGCCCAGGCCGAGGCCACCGTCGACCTGTTGATCCCGGCCTACACGCACATCCGCCGGGCCCAACCGGTGCGGGTGGCACACTGGCTTCTCGCCCATTTCTGGGCGTTCGATCGCGACCTCGGCCGCCTGGCCAACGCGCTCGAGCGCGTCAGCGTGCTCCCTCTCGGGTCCGGTGCGATCGCGGGGTCCGGCTTCTCCGTGGACCGTACGCTCCTGAAGGAGCTGTTGGGCTTCCGGACCATATCGCCGAATTCGATCGACGCGATCGGGGATCGCGACTGGATCTGCGAGCTGGTATTCGTCGCGGCGATGATCGGCGCCCACCTCTCGCGCCTTGCCGAGGACCTGATCCTCTACTCGAGCGACGAGTTCGGCTTCATCGAGCTCCCGGAATCCATGACGACAGGGTCCAGCCTGATGCCGCAGAAGCGTAACCCGGACGGGCTCGAGCTCGCGCGCGGGAAGGCCGCCCGCCTGGCCGGCGATGTGGCCGCCGCGCTGGCCCTCCTCAAGGGACTGCCGTCGGGTTACCAGAAGGACCTGCAGGAGGACAAGGCGCTCCTCTTCGGCGCTTTCGACGCGCTGTCGCTCCTCCTGCCCGCCACCCGGGACACCGTGGCCGGGATGCGCTTCCATGAGGGAGCGCTGGCGCGTGCGGCGGACGACCCGACGCTCCTCGCGACGGACCTGGCCGACGAGCTCGTGCGCGCGGGGATACCGTTCCGGGAGGCCCACGGCATCGTCGGCATGCTGGTGCGCGAGGCGGAGCTCCAGGGCGTGTCGATCTTCGATTTGCCCGAGGAGAAGTGGGCCGCGGTCCACCCGGCGCTCGCCTCGGCAGCCGCACGCTCGTTCACCGCGGAGCACTCCGTCGAAGCGCGCTCGCTCCCCGGCGGGACGGGCCGCGCCGCCGTATTGCGGCAGATCAACGAGGCCCGCGCCACGTTGAGCTGAGCCGATCTCCGCGGCAGGCACGCGCCTTGCCGCCTCCGGTCGCACGGTTCAGCCGGCAACCGGAGATCAGGAGATCGCGCATGCGGTACGACGAGTGGTACGAAAGACCAATGAACCGGGCGCGTCGCGGTTTCAGGGAGAGACCCTACCGCGGCCGCCCGTTCGAGTTCTTCGAATCCGACCACCGTTTCCCCTTCCCACGGCCTGACCGGCGCCAGCCATTCCGGATCGAAGGATCGGGTTATCGCGGACCCGGCGAGGCCCGCCGTTACGGAGACGCCCCGGTACCCTACGGCCCGGAGCACACCTACGACTACCGTATGGGCGACCGGTACGGATACGGCCCCGACTTCATCCGCGGCGAGGAGCGCATTCGGCAACGGCCGCTCCCGGAGCTCCGCACAGGCAGGGGCCGACGGCGCTAGAAGCCTTGCAGGGAATGGATTTTGCACCGCTCACGGCCGGGCTCTCACCCCCGCGTGGCTCGCTTTCGCTGGAGTGGCTGTCGTGAAGACTCCGTTCGCGTCCAAAGGCATTTCGCAGCCCCTACGCCGCCGTATCGACCTCGCCATCGCGGTCGCACAGGAGCGCCTCCTGAGCACCCACGTGGAGCACGCCCTCGAGCTCATCGAGCTCGTGGGAGATCAGGTCCCTTTCGACGACGCCCTCGACATCTACACGCGACTGCTTCGCCTCACGGAAGATGAGGCGCGCATCATCACCACGCGCGCACTCGCCTACCTGGGCGAGGATCACAACAACCGCAAGACCTGGCCGGAGCGCATGGCCGAGGCGGACGAAGCGGCCAAGGTCAATCGGGCGCGCTTCGGGATCATCGGCAACCTGAGGCACCGTCTGCGCGGCCGCATCAACGAAGATCTCCGCCGATGGATCGAGCTCGAAGCCGCGCGGACGGAGGTCGCCCTCATCGGCGCCCACGTCGAGAACGCGCTCAACTTCGTCGACATCCTCGAGCCGGAACTGCCCTTCACGGAGGCGGTGCAACTCTACCTGGAGGCCCTGGACGTCCGGGAGAGCATCGGCGAGGTGGTTTATTACTTCACGCTGACCCGCCTCAACGACCGGCTCATCCCCGACCGTCGCGCGAAGTCCCGGGGGACGGCGGCCGCCGCGTCGCAGCACGCGGCTCGGGCAGGCGGCGCGGTCAACGGATAGGCTGCCGGGCCAGGCTCCAGGCGGAGCGGGTGCCCGTCCCGTGAGGGTCGGGCACTTTTCTTTGCGCGGAACGCGTCGGCTCGTTACCTTAGGCGGCTGCATACAGGTGGAGGTCGATTCGAATCCAGGGGGACTATGGGAGACGCGGCGGCGAGCCGGCTGGAGAAGGGGCTTGATCTGCCCGCATTGCGGGACATGGCTACGCGGATCCGCCGGCACATCGTGACCATGCTGGCGGAAGCGAAGAGCGGGCATCCCGGTGGCTCGCTTTCGGCGGTCGAGATCGTGACCGCCCTCTATTTCGGTGGGATTCTGAGGTACGACCCGAAACGGCCGGACTGGCCGGACCGGGATCGTTTCATTTTGTCGAAGGGGCACGGGGTGCCCGTGCAATACGCGGCCCTTGCCGAGGCCGGGTTCTTCCCCGTCGAGGAGCTGATGACGCTGCGCAAGATCGACAGCCGGCTCCAGGGGCATCCGGTCCTGGGGACGGCGCCCGGGATCGAGGCTTCGACCGGCTCGCTCGGGCAGGGGCTGTCGATCGGGCTCGGGATGGCGATGGCGGCGCGGTTGGACCGGAAGGACTACCGCGTGTTCGTGCTCCTGGGGGACGGCGAGTGCCAGGAGGGGCAGGTGTGGGAGGCGGCGATGGCCGCCGGCCACTACGCGCCGAACAACCTGATCGCGATCGTCGACTACAACAAGTACCAGCTCGACGGGGCGGTCGCGGACATACTGGACCTGGAGCCGCTCGCGGAAAAGTGGCGGGCCATGAAGTGGCACGTCCGGGAGATCGACGGCCACGACCTCGGCGCCGTGCTGGAGGGGCTGGAGTGGGCTACGTCGCAGCCGGGCCCCGCATGCCTGATCGCGCATACGGTGAAAGGGAAGGGCGTGAGCTTCATGGAGGGCGAGAACGCGTACCACGGCGTGGCGCCGACCGAAGAAGAGCTGGCCCGGGCGCTGGGTGAGCTCGAGGACGTGCTGACGCGTGCGGAGCATTCGATCGAGCGGGAAGCCGCGGAGGAGCGGGAGGCGGGGCGATGAAGGAGCTGTACGAAGGACTTCGGCTCGGCAAGGCGACGCGCGACGCGTACGGCGAGGCGCTTCGGGAGCTGGGGGCGAAGCACGACGACATCGTCGTGCTGGACGCGGACCTGGCCAAGAGCACGAAGAGCGCGTACTTCGGCGAAGAGTTCCCCGACCGCTTCTTCAACGTCGGGATCCAGGAGGCGAATATGGTCGGGATGGCCGGCGGCCTCGCGAGCTGCGGGAAGGTGCCGTTCATCTCGAGCTTCGCCTGCTTCGTGATCCTGAAGGGGTTCGACCAGCTCCGCATGGCGGTGGCGTACCCGAAGCTGAACGTGAAGGTGGTCGGGAGCCACGGCGGGATCTCGCCGGGCGAGGATGGCGCGAGCCAGCAGTCCATCGAGGACGTGGCGCTCGCGTGCAGCCTGCCGGGGTTCGTCGTGTGCGTCCCGTCCGACGAGTATCAGACGCGCGCTGCCGTCGAGGCGGCGTATCGTCACAAAGGACCTGTGTACATCCGGACCGGCCGCCCGAAGGCGCCGGTGATCTACGATGGCGTGCCGCAGGACTTCGAGTTCGGGCGCGCCACCGTCGTTCGTGAGGGGACCGACGCGACGATCGTCGCCAACGGCCTCATGGTCGGCGCCGCGGTCGTCGCGCACGAGAAGCTGCGGCGCGAGGGGATCTCGGTGCGCGTCCTCGACATGGCGACGGTGAAGCCGCTGGATGAGGACGCGATCCGGCGAGCGGCGGAGGAGACCGGCGCGATCGTGACCGCGGAGGAGCACCTCATCCACGGCGGACTGGGCGCCCGGGTCGCCCAGGTGGTGTGCCGTACGCATCCGGTGCCGATGGAGTTCGTCGGCCTGAACGACACGTACGCCGAGAGCGGGGATCCGGGTGCGTTGCTGCGCAAGTACGGCCTGACGGCCGACGACATCGCCACCGCCGTGCGCCGTGCGCTCGAGCGGCGGTGATCACGGGAAGTCGAAAACGAACCCAAGCACTTCCAACCACGGAGGGCATGCGAGATGAGTCCGAACGTAACGGCAGCCGACCAGGCGAAGATCACGCGTCCCAGACTCGCGGATCTGGACATCCCGGTGGGCAAGCGGGTCCGGCTGCACCGGCTGCTTTACGAGCATGGGCTTAAGAACGGGACCCTGCTCGTGCTCCCCATCGACCAGGGGGTCGAGCATGGGCCGCTCAACTTCTTCCCGAACCCGGCGTCGAAGGATCCGGAGTACCAGTGGCGCCTGGCCGCGGAGGGCGGATACAACGCGATCGCATGCCACTGGGGCATGGCGGTGCGTTACATGAAGAAGTATGCGGGGCGCGTCCCGCTCATCCTGAAGATCAACGGCAAGACGAACATCCCGAGCGACGCGGAGGCGTTCTCGCCGCTGACCGCCACGGTGGAGGACGCGGTAGCGATCGGCGCGGACGCGATCGGCTACACGCTCTACGTGGGCTCGCCCCGCCAGGACGACGACTTCCTGCAGTTCGTGCAGGTTCGCGAGAAGTGCGAGAAGTACGGGATGCCGATCATCGTGTGGTCGTATCCCCGTGGCTCGGCGATCGAGGCGAAGGGCGGCCGCGACTCGCTCTACGCCGTGGACTACGCGGCGCGTCTCGCCCACGAGCTGGGCGCCGACATCATCAAGCTGAACGTCCCGAAGAAGAGCGAGAAGGACGCCCAGCAGCCGAAGCCGTACAACGAGCTGGAGTGGACGTACGAGGAGGGCGTGCGGCGCGTGGTCGAGTCGGCGGGGAACTCGATGGTCCTCTTCAGCGGCGGGAGCAAGATCAGCGACGAGGATCTGCTCGAGAAGGCCCGCATTGCCATGGAGCAGGGCGCGACCGGGCTGATCTTCGGCCGCAACATGTGGCAGCGCCCGATGGACGAGGCGCTGGCGCTGACGGAGCGCATCAAGGACGTGATGCGCAACTTCTCGATCTGAGCGACGCGTCACGGGGCCGCCGGGCCGGCCGGCCCGGCGGCCGTCTGCATCATGGAGGGGATGGGTGAGTGAGCGCGAGCGGTTGAAGAGGGCGGCGGCCGAGAAGGCGGTCGAGTACGTCGAGAACGGGATGGTCGTCGGCCTGGGTACCGGATCGACGGCGCGGCACGTGCTCGAGGTGCTGGCGGAACGCTTGCGGACGGGCGCCCTCTCGGACGTCGTGGGCGTGCCGACCTCGCGGGAGACGAGCCGGATCGCCCGCGAGCTGGGAATCCCGCTGACGAGTCTGGAGGAGGAGCCCCGGCTCGACCTGACGATCGACGGCGCGGACGAGGTCGCTCCGGACCTGTCGCTGATCAAAGGGCTCGGAGGCGCGCTGCTCTGGGAGAAGATCGTCGCAACCGCATCCGACCGGCTGATCATCGTCGTGGATGAAGGGAAGCTGGTCGATCGGCTCGGCGAGCGTGCGCCGCTCCCGGTCGAGGTCGTGCCGTTCGGGTGGACGACCCACCTGTCGTATCTGGACCTCCTCGGCGCTCAGCCCACCCTCCGCCGCTCCGCGGATGGCACGCCGTTCACGACGGACGGCGGGCATTATCTCCTGGATTGCCGCTTCGCGGACGGGATCCTGGAGCCGGAGCGGATCGAGCGCGAGATCCGCCAGCGGGTGGGCGTGGTCGAGACGGGGCTGTTCCTGGACATGGCGGACATGGTCGTCGTCGGGGGCGCCGACGGCGTGCGGGTGTTGACGGCGGAGGGAGTGTGAGCGTCAAGATCGCACCGAGCATTCTTTCCGCCGATTTCGCGCGTCTGGGCGACGCGGTCGCCGAGGCCGAGGCGGGCGGCGCCGACTGGATCCACGTCGACGTGATGGACGGGCACTTCGTCCCGAACCTCACCATCGGCCCGCCGGTCGTGAAATCGCTGCGGCGCGTGACGGAGCTTCCCCTCGACGTGCACCTCATGATCGAGGCGCCGGAGCG
>VSDC01000564.1:0-1566 GCA_047459275.1 Gemmatimonadota bacterium | reverse complement strand
CGGCCGGACCGGCCCGAAGTCGCGCACAGCCCCTGAAGATAGCTGGATTCTCGCTCTTTGCCAATTCGCCGGTGATACACCGGAAGCAACGAAAAGAGGACGGGTCCCACTGCGGGAACCCGTCCTCTTCCGCTCTCACCGCCGGCGCCCGCCGATCGGCCGCGCCGCCGGGCTTCGTCCGTGGCCGCGGATCAGCCTTCCTTCTCCGAGGACCCCTCGGCCGAGGCCTCTTCGGCTCCTTCCTCGGCCCGAGGCTCTTCCGAGGCCGCCTCGGCGCGCGGCTCCTCCGCCGGAGCCTCCTCGGCTTCGGCCTCCGCCGCCTCCATGGCAGCCGCCGGCACCTCCGCCTCGATCGACGACTCGGGCGCAGCGGCCTGGTCCTCGATCTGCTCCTCCGTCGGACGGACCTCGGTCTCCGTCACCAGCTCCGTGCCCTCCGGCGTCGCGCCGCCCTCGAACTCCGGGATCGCGATCACCGTCAGCACGATCCGACGGTTGACGGCATCCGACTCGATCACCCGGAGCTCCAGCGGCTGCCCAACACGGAAGTGGTCCGCCGGATCCTTCAGGTTCTCGATCCCGAGCTGGCTGTTCGGCACGAACCCTTCGACGTCGCCGCCCAGGTCCACGACCACGCCCTCGTCCAGGAGCCGCACGATCGTGCCGCGCGTCTCCACACCGGGCGCGTACTGATCGACCAGGCGCGACCACGGATCCTCCTCGAGCTGCTTCAGCCCGAGCGAGATCCGCTTGTTCTCCGCGTCCACGCCGAGGACCACGACCTCCACGTCGTCGCCCTTACGCAGCACCTCGGACGGATGCTGCACCCGCTTCGTCCAGCTCAGGTCCGAGATGTGGATCAGACCGTCGATCCCGGGCTCGATCTCGACGAAGGCGCCGAACGACGTCAGGTTCCGCACCTTCCCCGTCACCCGCGTGCCCGTCGGGTACTTCGCCGGCAGCGCGAGCCACGGGTCCTCCTCGACCTGCTTCATCCCGAGCGAGATCTTCTCCTCGTCGCGATCGACCTTCAGGACGACCGCCTCGATCTCGTCCCCGATCGCCACCAGCTTGGAGGGGTGCTTCACGTTCCGGGTCCAGCTCATCTCGCTGATGTGGACCAGACCCTCGACCCCCTTCTCCAGCTCGACGAAGGCGCCGTAGTTGGTGATCGAGACGACCTTGCCGCGGACCCGCGCGCCGACCGGGTACTTCCGCTCGACGTCCTTCCACGGGTACGGGAGAAGCTGCTTCAGGCCGAGAGAGATGCGCTCGCGCTCCCAGTCGATGTCCAGGACCTTGACATCCAGCTCCTGGCCGATCTCGACGATCTCCGAGGGATGTCCGACCCGGCCCCAGCTCATGTCCGTGATGTGGAGCAGCCCGTCCAGGCCGCCCAGGTCGATGAACGCGCCGAAGTCCGTCACGTTCTTGACCACGCCCTTGCGAACCTGGCCGACCAGCAGCTCCTTGACCAGCTGCTCGCGCTTCGTCTCCCGCTCCTGCTCCAAGATCACCCGGCGGCTGACCACGATGTTGCGCCGCCGCTTGTTCAGCTTGATGATC
>VSDC01000088.1:0-7642 GCA_047459275.1 Gemmatimonadota bacterium | reverse complement strand
ACGGGTGTGGGTTGGGTTCGCGTCATGGCGCCGAGTGGTGCAAGGGGCGAACCAGTGGGCCGGCCGCTGACGTGGCGGGCGGGGACGGCGCGCTTCGCGTGCGGGGGCGGCGCCGCTTGCGCGGCGCGGGGTTCGGCCGGCTCGCTCCGCTCGCCGGCGGGGACGGCCCGTTCGGGCGGGTGGCGGCGCCTTCGGCGCCGCGGGGTATGCCGCCACGCGGCGGGGGTGGCCGCACTTCGTGCGGCGGGTGGCGCGGTTGGCGCGCGGGAGACGGCGGCCTTCGGCCGCGAGTAGCGCCTTCGGCGCGGGGAGGGCCGCTCCGCCGCGGGCGCCGTTTCACGGCGGGATCGGTCGCCCGCGGCGGGGCACCAACAATTCCTGCGGACAGAGCGCGACGGATGGTTGGGACGGATGGTTGGTGATCGGGGGCGCGGGCGCGGCCCGGGACCGGTCGGGAGGCTGCCGGGATCGCGTTCGTCCGGCGCGAAGGGAGTGGGGATCCGTAGATGAGCGAAGAGTTCGGGAGAACGTTGCCGCGAATCGTGACGGAGGTGCCGGGGCCGGCATCGAAAGCCCTGGCGAAGCGGTTGGGACGGGTCGAGTCGCGGAACATCACGCGGCTGGAGGGTGAGCCGCCGATCTTCTGGGCGGAGGCCCGGGGAGCGAACGTGCGCGACGCGGACGGCAACGTGTACGTCGACCTCTCGTCGGGGTTCGGCGTCGCGGCGACCGGGCATGCGAACCCCCGGGTAGCCGCGGCGGTGGCCCGACAGGCCTCGACGCTCGCGCACGCCATGGGCGACGTCTACCCGGCGGAGATCAAGGTGCGGCTGCTCGAGCGCCTGGCGGCTTTGGCGCCGGACCCGCTGGGCGTGTGCATTCTTGGGAGCTCGGGGAGCGAAGCGGTGGAAGCGGCGCTCAAGACGGCGGTCATGCACACGGGCCGGCCGGGGATCATCGCGTTCCGCGGCGCCTATCACGGGCTGACCTACGGCTCCCTCGCGACGACGTGGCGGGCGGAATTCAGGGAACCGTTCCGCGACCAGCTCTTCGCGGGCGTGGTCTTCGCGCCGTATCCGCATCCGTACCGGTGGCCGGGCCCGAGCGACCCGCTGGACGGCGCGCTCTCGGAAGTGCGCCGGCTGATCCAGGGCGCGGAGGCGACGGGCACACCGATCGGCGCCATCGTAGTCGAGCCGATCCAGGGGCGTGGCGGGATCGTCGTTCCGCCTCCCGGGTTCCTGGCGGGGCTCCGCGAGCTGTGCGACGAGCACGGGATCGTTCTCGTCTTCGACGAGATATATACGGGCCTCGGCCGGACCGGACGCTGGTTCGCCTGCGAGCACGAGGGTGTGGTCCCCGACATCATGACCATCGGCAAGGCCCTCACAGGGATGCTCCCGCTCAGCGCGGCGATCGGGTCTCCGGCCGTGATGGAGGCATGGCCCCCGTCGACGGGGGAGGCGATCCACACGAGCACGTTCCTGGGCAATCCGATCTCGTGCGCGGCGGCGCTCGCGCAGATCGAGGAGATCGAAAGGCGGGGGCTCGTCGAGCGCGCCGCCGGGCTGGGCGCGCGCCTGAGGGATCGGCTCGAGGCGTGGCGCGACCGGTTCCAATCCGTCGGCGACGTGCGCGGGGTCGGGTTGCTCCAGGGAGTCGAGCTGGTCGAGGACCGCGAGAGTCGTCGTCCGGCCACACGGCTCGCCTCCCAGGTCGTGGAGGAAGCGCTCCGCGCCGGCATCATCCTCCTCTTCGAGGGGCCGGAGGCCAACGTGCTCGCGTTCGTGCCGCCGCTCGTCATCACGGAGCCCCAACTCGACCACGCCCTGGACGTGGTGGAGGCGGCGCTTGCACGGGCGGAAAGGGGCGCCTAGCTTCGCGGTCCATGTCCAGGATTGCCTTTTTTCGAGGTGGTTCACACCTTAGAATACTGCGGAAGTGAAATCGGGGACGCCGGTCTTTGTCACGGGAGCCACGGGGTTCGTCGGCTCCCATCTGGTCGAGGCACTCGCATCCCGGGGCGCGCGGATCCGCGCGCTTGTTCGCGAGACGAGCGACGTCTCGCTGCTACGTAAATTCGGCGCCGAACTCGTGCCGGGCTCGCTCGACGACCGTCGGTCGTTGGAGCGTGGCGTGGACGGCGTCGAAGTCGTCTTTCACCTTGCGGCCCTGACGTACGCGCGGACGGAGGCTGAGCTCTTCCGCGTGAATGCGGCGGGCACGCGCGCACTGGTGGACGCGGTGCTCGCCGCGCCGTCCCGGCCTCGCCGTTTCGTGTACCTGAGCTCGCTCGCGGCGGCCGGCCCGAGCGTGGACGGTCGTCCGGTTCACGCTGGTGAATCTCCCCGGCCTCTGACCGCGTACGGTCGGACGAAGCTGGAAGGCGAGCGCGCCTGTTTGGAAGCCGGTGCCGAGATCGGCGGGATCGCGCTGCGGGCGCCGGCCGTCTACGGCCCGAGGGACCGCGAGATGCTGCGTTTCTTCCGCTACGCGGCCCGTGGCATCCTTCCGATTCCCGCCGGGCCCGAGCGGCCGGTCCAGCTCATCCACGTGCAGGATCTGGCGGAGGCACTGGTTCGCGTGGCGGGTGGCGCCGTCGAGACGGGCGTTTATCATGTGGCCGAGCCGCGCGTCTATACGTGGACCGAGGTAGCCGACTACTTCGGTCGGGCCGTCGGCCGCAGTGTGAGGCCGGTGCGCGTGCCGCAGACCGCCGTACGGGTGGCCGCGGCACTCAGCGAGTGGGGCGCGGGTCTGCGTGGTCGCGCGACGATCTTCAACCGGGACAAGGCACGCGAGCTCCTCGCGCCGGGCTGGACCTGTGAAACCGAATCGCTGCGTCGCGACTTCGGATTCGTGACAGAGATCACCTTGCCGGACGGGTTGATGCAGACCGCTGCCTGGTACCGGGAAAACGGGTGGTTATAGAGATTTCGGAGCAGTGGAGCGGCAATGAGCCTTTTCGATAAGTGCGCACGTTTCACCCGGGCCCGCGAGATCCAGGCGTCGGGCTACTACCCCTATTTCGTTCCGATCGAAGCCTCGTACGACACGGATGTGGTGATCCGTGGCGAGCGGAAGGTGATGATGGGCTCGAACAATTATCTCGGGCTCACGCACCATCCGTACGTGCTGGAGAAGGCGGCGGAGGCGCTCAAGAAGTACGGGAGCGGGTGCACCGGGAGCAGGTTCCTGAACGGTACGCTCGACCTGCACGAGGAGCTCGAGGAACGTCTCGCGCGGTTTCTGAAGAAGGAAGCCGCGCTCGTCTTCAGTACGGGCTACCAGACGAATCTCGGGGTGGTGTCCACGCTGGCGGGTCGCGGCGACATCATCTTCATGGACAAGCTCGACCACGCGTGCATCGTGGATGGCGCGCGGTTGTCCTACGCCGAGGTCCAGCGCTACCCGCACGGCGACTTCGCCGCGTTGGAGCGGATGCTGGCCAAGGCGCCGCCGGACGCCGGGAAGATGATCATCACCGACGGCATTTTCTCGATGGAGGGCAACATCGTCGATCTCCCGGCGCTCGTCTCGCTCGCGGAGTTCTACGGCGCGGAGCTGGTGGTCGACGACGCTCACGCCCTTGGCGTCCTCGGCGAGACCGGTGCTGGGACGGCCGAGCACTTCGGGCTGGACGACCACGTCTCGTTGATCACGGCGACGTTCTCGAAATCGCTGGCGTCGATCGGCGGGGTGGTCGCCGGGCCGGAGCCGGTGATCCACTACCTGAAGCATCACGCCCGCTCGCTGATCTTCAGCGCGAGCATGCCGCCCGCCTCGGTGGCGACGGTCCTGGCTGCGCTGGACGTGATCGAGCGCGAGCCCGAGCGGCGCGAGCAGCTCTGGAGGAACACGCGCCGCATGCAGGAAGGACTCCGTAGCCTGGGCTACGACATCGGCCCGAGTGAGACGCCGATCGTGCCCATTCTGATCGGGGACCTCGAGGAGACGTTCATCTTCTGGAAGGAGCTCTTCGACGCGGGCGTGTTCACGAACCCCGTCACGCCGCCGGCGGTCCCGGAGAACTCCTGCCGGTTGCGCATCTCGCTCATGGCCACCCACACGGACGATCACATCGACTTCGCCCTCGAGGCGCTCTCGCGCGTCGGCCGGACCATGGCGGTGATCTGAACGTGTCGACCATGCTGCGCAGCGCTGCGGTCACGGTCCGCCCGGTCGACGGCCGGGCGGATCTGGACCGTTTCATACGTCTTCCCTGGCGGATCTACGCGAACGACCCGGTCTGGGTCCCGCCGCTGTTGAGCGACCTCAAGACGGTCCTCGACCGGCGTCGCCATCCCTTCCACCAGCACGCCGACGTCGAATACTTCCTCGCCTGGCGCGGTGACGAGGTCGTGGGTCGCATCGCCGCGATCGTCAACCACCGGCACAACGAGTTCCACGGGGAGAAGACCGGCTTCTTCGGCTTTTTCGAGTGCATCGACGATGGTGACGTCGCCAGGGCGCTCCTCGAGACCGCGGAGGCATGGCTCCGCGAGCGCGGGATGGAACGTGTCTACGGGCCGGAGAGCTTCTCGACGAACGAGGAGTCGGGGCTCGGCCTGCTGGTCGATGGCTTCGACAAGCCGCCGGTCATCATGATGGCGCACACCCCGCCGTACTATCCGAGGCTGGTCGAGGGCGCGGGGTATGTGAAGGCGAAGGATCTCCTTGCCTACTGGCTTGACGATCAGCGGCCGCCCGAGCGCCTGGTACGGGGAGTCGAACGCCTGCGGCAGGCGGAGCGGGTCAAACTGCGCACGCTGAACCTGAAGGACTTCGCGGGCGAGGTCGCGAGGATCAAGGACATCTACAACAGCGCCTGGGAGCGCAACTGGGGGTTCGTGCCGATGACCGATGCGGAGTTCGACCATCTGGCCCGGCAGCTCAGGCCGGTGGTCAACCCGCGCCTTTGCGCGATCGCGGAGGTCGACGGCGAACCCGTCGGGTTCGCGCTCGCGCTCCCCGACTTCAACCAAGCGCTGAAGCACGTGAACGGCCGGCTCTTCCCGTTCGGTATCTTCAAGCTGCTCTGGTACCGGCGGAAGATCGACACCCTGCGGGTCCTGACCCTCGGGTTGAAGCCGGGATACCGCCAGAAGGGGATCGATGCGATGCTCTACCTGCACATCTTCCGGGAGGGCGTCGCGGCGGGATTCAAGCAGGCCGAGTGCTCGTGGATCCTGGAGGACAATTGGGACATGCGCCGGGGGCTCGAACGGATGGGAGCCCGCGTCTACAAGACATATCGAATCTACGAGAAAACGCTGTGAGTGACGACGCCGGCGCCGGTCCGGCAAGGGGAGGCGGGCCAGACGCCCGACGGGCGATGGACCGCCTCTTCGCACTCTACATGCTGGTCTCGGTCGCCGCGGTGGCGTTTCCGCATCGCACCGCGGTCTGGCCGCTCCTTGTCGTCGCGCACCTGATCGCCGCGGGGCTCGCGCTCGGTGTGCCGCCCTTCGACCGGCTACGCGCCGGGCTGAGCCAACGCTGGCCGCGGGCAGCGTCGGTCGCAGCCGACTGGTACCCGCTCGCGCTCATCCCGCTTCTCTACGCGGAGCTGGTGCCGCTCAACCTGGCCGTATGGGACGGGCAGTACTTCGACGCCCTCATCCTCGCCGTCGAGGAGCAGGTCTTCGGCGGCCAGCCGAGCCGGGAACTGGCGGCCGCCGCGCCGTGGCTCCCCCTATCCGAGGCGCTCCACGGCGCCTACCTGTCGTACTACTTCCTGATCTACGGGCCGCCGCTGATCCTCTACCTCCAGGGGCGCCGGGAGGCGTTCCGCCAGGTGGTGTTCGGCGTGATGCTCGTCTTCTTCGCGCACTACCTCTTCTTCATCTACTTCCCCGTCCAGGGGCCGCGGTACCTCTTCCCCGCCCCGGGGGGCGAAATCGCCGCGGGGCCGCTGTACCAGCTCACCCACGCGGTGCTCGAGGCCGGTTCGAGTCAGGGCGCTGCGTTTCCGTCGTCGCACGTCGGTGTCGCGTTCGCGCAGACTGCGTTGGTCGTTCGGTATCTACCGCGGCTCGCGCCGTGGCTCGCGCTCCTTTCGACCGGCCTGGCCGTCGGCGCCGTGTACGGCGGGTTCCACTATGCGACGGACGCCGTTGCCGGGTTCGTGCTGGGGCTCACGGTCGTGGGCGTGGCGCCGAAGTTGGCGCGAATTCTGGGGTCGGCGTAGCGGAAGCGACCTGAGTGCCGGTACCGGCCTGATCGGCACCGGCGTGCCCCGCGAGCCGGCCATGCGAGGGCCGGCCGTACCCGCCCACGCTCCCGCCCCACGAAGACTCTTGCGCGTGGAAAAGAACTTCTTATCTTACCAGGCTCCACTCGTCACGGGTGGAGCCGGCGGGTCGCCGGGAGCGGCGAGCCGGCGAGGAACAGACGAACAGGCGAGCGCGTATTGCGCTCTCTGCGAATAAAGGAGAACGAGCCATGCGGAGTCACGAGGAGGGTGGGCATCTGCCGATCCGCCGGTTCGACCGTCCGCGGCGGCGAGAAGCCAAGGAGAAGCTCGGTTTGAACGGCACGAGCACGGTGGTGCCGATGCGCGTTCGTATCGAGGTTCGCGGGGGCCGTCACACGACGGCTTCGACGATGCGGGCGTACCGCGTGCTCCAGGAGGTCGAGGGTGCGGGCGCTTCGGCGCAGATCATCGAGGTCGCGCCGAACGGGTCAACGCTGGTCGCGGAGCTGGACGGCGCTCAGGCGGCGCGTCTGGCGAACGTCCCGTTCGTGCGGCGGATCGTGTCGCTGAACTGACGCACCCCAGGTTTGGCGGTCATGCGGGCGGAGTGAGGGGATCCCTCGTTCCGCCCGTTGTCTTTTCGGGCGATGTCTGAGGAGGGGTGGGATGGTCGTTTGGCCGAAGCCTTGGGGTCGGGGCGCGGGGCGGCGAGCATGGGCGTGAGGGCGCAGGTATTATTGGCGGCCGTCGCTGCTGGCGCCGTGGTCTGGCTGGCGAGCGGAGAACTGGCCTGGCCGGCGCGGGCGTACCTGGTGGTGCTGCTGGCCATACTCCCGCCGTTCGCGGTGGCGCAGGCGAACCTGGTCGAACTCGAGGGGGCGGAGCTGCCACGGGTCCCGATCTACCTCTCGTCGCTCGTGAGCCTCTGGTTCCTGGGGCTGCTCGCGCTCGGTGCGGGGGTGTGGAGCGGGTTCGGGCTGGATGGGTTGGGACTGCGGCCCCTTGGGACGCGGGAGGTCGTCGCCTGGACGGCGGGCGCCCTGGGTGCGGCGATGGTGCTCGCGGCGGTGTGGCGGGGGCTGGGCTTGCGGGAGACGGCGGTGCTGGAGGCGCTGCTGCCGCGAACCGGGCTGGAGAAGGTGTTCTTCGTGGCGCTCTCGCTCTCCGCGGGCATCTGCGAGGAGCTGGTCTTCCGCGGGTTCCTCATCGGCGCGCTGGAGGCGGCCACGGGGTGGACGGGGTTCGCCGTCATCCTCTCTGCGACCGTGTTCGGCGTGGTCCACGCGTACCAGAGCCGGGTAGGGATCCTACGTGCCGGACTGCTCGGCCTCGTGTTGACGGTCCCGTATCTCGCGACCGGCAGTCTGATCCCATCGATGCTGGCCCATTTCCTCTACGACGTGGTGGTCGGCCTCTGGCTGGCCGACTGGCTGCTGCGGCGCTAGC
>VSDC01000563.1:0-1573 GCA_047459275.1 Gemmatimonadota bacterium | reverse complement strand
CCAACCCCCCGGTACGGCGGAGCCCACCCACCTGAGCCCTAAGCCCCAAGCCCTACGCCCCAAGCCCTACGCCCTAAGCCCTACGCCCTAAGCCCTACGCCCCGGGGCGGGGGGGGGCAGGGGCGGCGAAACGTCCCCCTCACTCCGGCGGCCCGGCGTAGCGCGGCTTGTGGAAGAGGAACCCCTGGGTGAGGTGCACGCCGAGGTCGCGGACGGTCTCGAACTCCTCGCGCCGCTCGACCCCCTCGGCCACGACCTGCGCGCCCTGTCCCTCCGCGAAGCCTACGATGGTCTCGACGAGGTTCTGCTTGAGGAAGTTCGAGTCGATGTTGGAGATCAGCGAGATGTCGAGCTTGATGAAATCCGGCGCCAGGTTGGCGATAGAGCCGAGGCCGGCGTAGCCGCTCCCGGCATCGTCGACGGCGAAGCGGAAGCCGCGCTCGCGGAAGGCGGCGAGGTACTCCTGGAAGCGAGGGTAGTCCTTGATCGCGGTGCGCTCCGTGATCTCGAGGACGATCCGGCCGGGGTCGTCGATGCCGAGTTCCTCGGCGTCGAGGTTGCGGAATTCCGGGTCGTCGAAGTCGTGGGGGTCGACGTTGAGGAAGAGGAACTGATCCTTCTTGAGGTACGGGAGGATCCCCTGGACGGCGCGTTGCCGGAGGAGGCGGCTGAGCTCCCAGATGAGGTTGGCTTCTTCCGCGACCTGGAAGAGGACCTCCGGGGAGCGTAGCGAGCGGCGCGTGCCGCGGGCGAGGGCCTCGAAGCCGTAGACCTCTTCGGTGCGCGTGACGATGATCGGGTGGTACTCCATGAAAACTGCGCCCTCGCGGAGCGTCGCCTTGAGGTCCGAGATCTTGAGGGTTCGCTCCCACTCTTCGGCGCTGCGGGCCGCGTCGGCGGCCTCGCGGATCGCACGATAGATCAGCCGTTCGGTTCGGATCTTGGGGTTGCGGAAGACGGTCGCGGTCCCGACGTACACGCCCACGAGCCCCGCGATCTCCTCGCCGTGCTCCTGTTCGATGCGCGCGCGGAGAAATCCTTCGAGGCGGCTGGTCAGCGTCTTGAGCCGGCGCTCGGCCAGCTCGGGCTCGACGGGGACGTGCGTGAAGAGGATGAAGTCGTCGTCGGCGACGTGGGAGACCATCATGAGGTTGTCGCCGTGGTCGCGTTCCTCGGCGTAGAAGTCGCGGACGGCGGCGGCGGTGGACTCGAGGACGTCGTCCAGCTTCTGCCAGCCGTAGATCTCCTCGATCTTCGAGTACCAGACGTAGTGGATGTAGAGGATGGTGAGCTCCCCGCGGCGGTCGAGGAGCTCGCGGGCGCGGTCGATCATGACCGGCAGGGTGGGGAAGCCGGTCAGCCGGTCGTAGAGGAGCTCCTGGTACCGGAGCCGTTCGACCGCCTCCTCGGTGCGACGCGGTAGGTGGATCCCCTCTGCGCGCTGCTGGGCGGTCCTGATGCGAATGTCGATCTCCTTCTCGTCGCAGGGGAGCAGGAGCCACTCGTCGGCGTTGGCGAGGGCGGCGGCCTGACACTCGTCGGAGTCGTGGCAGGCGATGACGAGGGCCGAGCC
>VSDC01000087.1:0-7679 GCA_047459275.1 Gemmatimonadota bacterium | reverse complement strand
CGTCCTTGAAGCGCTTGAGGCTGGCGAGCTCGCCCTCGTAGATCTGCACGCCGTCGCGGATCAGGCGAATACGTCCCCTCCGGTCGATGACGCCCTCGGTCACGTAGCAACCGGCGACCGTCCCCACGCGCGGAACCTTGAAGAGCTGCCGGACCTCGGCGATCCCGAGCAGCACCTCGCGCTCCTCGGGCGCCAGCATCCCCTCCATCGCCGCCTTCACGTCCTCGACCGCTTCGTAGATGACGTTGTAGAGACGGATGTCGACGCCTTCCCGCTCCGCGGTCGCCCGCGCATCCGGCGTCGGACGCACGTGGAAGCCGATGATGATCGCCCCGGCCGTCGTCGCGAGCAGCACGTCCGACTCGTTGATCGCGCCGACCGCGCGGTGGATCACCTCCACCTGGACCTCCGGCGTCGAGAGCTGCTCCAGAGCGTCCGACAGCGCCTGGACCGAGCCGTCCACGTCGCCCTTGATGATCAGGTTGAGCTGGACGGTCTCGCCCTTCCCCAGGAGCTTGCCCAGGTCCGTCAGCTTCACGCCGCGGCTCTTGATCCGGAGCTGCTTCTCGCGCTCCAGGCGCTGGCGCGTGTGCGCGATGGACGCCGCTCGCTCGGCATCCATGACGACGAAGGAGTCGCCCGCCTGCGGCACGCCCGACAGGCCCAGGACCTGGACCGGAATGCCCGGCCCCGCCTCCTGCACCTGGTTCCCGCGCTCATCCAGGAGCGCGCGCACCCTGCCGTCGTACAGGCCGCACACGAACGAATCGCCCACCCGCAGCGTGCCGGCGGTCACGAGCACCGTCGCGACCGGCCCCTTGCCAACGTCGAGCTGCGCCTCGATGACCGTCCCCTGCGCGGGGCGCTTCGGGTTGGCCTTCAGCTCGAGGATCTCCGCCTGCAGCAGGATCTTCTCGAGCAGGTCGCTCATGCCGAAGCCCGTCTTGGCGCTGACCTCCGCGCACAGGACATCGCCGCCGAACTCCTCGACCATGACCCCGTGCTGCAGGAGCTCCTGCTTCACCTTCATGGGGTTGGCCGTCGGCTTGTCCACCTTGTTGATGGCCACGACGATCGGCACGCCGGCGTTCTTCGCGTGGCTGATCGCCTCGATCGTCTGCGGCATGACCGAGTCGTCGGCCGCCACGACCAGCACGACGATGTCCGTCACCTCGGCGCCCCGGGCGCGCATCGCGGTGAACGCAGCGTGGCCCGGCGTGTCGAGGAACGTGATGGCGCGCCCGTCATCGAGCCGCACGTGGTACGCGCCGATGTGCTGCGTAATGCCGCCGGCCTCGCCCGCGATCACGTTCGTCTTGCGGATGTAGTCGAGGAGCGACGTCTTCCCGTGGTCGACGTGGCCCATCACCGTGATCACCGGCGGACGCGGCACGAAGTCCTCGGGCCGCTCCTCGATCTCCAGCTCCTCTTCCAGCGCCGCGCCATACTCCTCCTCGCGGATCGCCTTGTAGCCGAACTCGTCGAGGAGCAGCTCGATCTGGTCGAAGTCCAGGCGCTGGTTGATCGTGACCATGAGACCGAGGTTCTTGAACGCGCTCGCCACGATCTCCGTCGGCGAGCGGTCGATCAGCTCGGCCAGCTCGGCGACCGTCAGGAACTCGTTGACCCGGATGGTCCGCGCCTCCTCGGCGCGCATCCGCTCGCGCTCGGCCTCGCGCTCCAGGCGGCTGACGGGCTCCTCCCGGCGATGACGGCGCTTCTTCCCACCGGACCTCAGCTCCGCCATGACGCGCTGGAGGTTCTCCTGCACGGCGCCCTGGTCGACGCGGCGCTGCTTCTTCTTGCGACGCTCCTTCTTACGCCGCCCGTCGGGCGTGAAGCCCTCGGCCTGGATGCGGACCTGCCCGCCAGGCCCCGCGCTGGCGGCGGGCGCAGGCGCCACGGGCCGCGGCGGCAGCGCAAGCCCTTCCGTCACCCGGCGCGGGCGACGCGGCACCACCTCCGCGGCCGGCGCGGGCGGCGCCGCCTCGGGTGCCCGTCGCGCCGTCTCGGGCTCGGGAGCCGGCGCCTGCTCACGCGGCGAAACGGCTTCCCGTTCCGCCTCGGCAGCCGGCGCCTCGGCTTCGACCGCCGCCTCGGCCTCCGCCGCGGGAGCGGCAGCGGGCTCCTCCCCGACGTCCGCTCCCTCCGCCTGCGGCGCTTCCGCCTCCGCCTCCACGACCGGTCCGGCCTCGGGCGCGCCCGCAACGGGCTGCTCCGGGCCAGGGCTGCCCACAATCACGGTGGTGCCCGTCGGCTCCTCCCCGCCCGTCGTCACCAGCTCCGCGCCTCGCTCAGCGGCCTTCTCGGCCTGCTCCGCCGCGAGCTTCTCGGCCGCATCGGCAGTCGGCGAGGCCGACGAATCGGCCGCCGTCACCTCCGCCGCAACCTCCTCACGGCGACGACGACGCCGACGACGCGTACCGGACTGCGCGTCCTCCATCACGGCTTCGAGGACCTCTTCGGCGTTGGTGTGGCCCGCGCGTCGCTCCCGCTCGATGCGCGCACGCAGCCTCGCCACCACGGCGTCCTCGACCTGGGACGCCTCGCTCCGCACGGAGACACCCATCTCCCTGAGGAGCTGGATGAGGCTCTCAGCCGGTACGTCGAACTCCCTCGCTACTTCGTAGACGCGCATAACCTTTCGCACCACCTCTCGATTGACTCACGTACTCCGCTCGGACTCCGCTTCCATCAGCGCCTTCAGCCGCCTGGCGAACCCTGCATCCGACACCCCGACCGCGCTCAACGGGGCGCGGCCCACGGCGACACCGAGAGCATCCCGGTTCGCGGCGACGATGTATCCGACCCCCCGTTTCTCCAGGAGAGGCAGCAGCTTCTCCTTCGCATTGGCTGAAGCGTCCGCCGCGATGACAACCAGCCGCAGCCGCCCGCTTCGCGCCGCCTCACGCACCCGTTCCGTACCCGGGACGATGGCGCCGGCGCGGGCGGCGAGCCCGAGCAGCCGTAGCGCCGCTTCAGGCGCTTCGCTCCTCCCCGCCATCCTCCGACGACTCGCCGGCCATCGGCTCGTCGTCGAGCCGCAGGCCGAGGATCTCGGCGGCGACTTCGCGCGCCTCCGCCAGCTCCGACTCCGACGGACCCGTGTCCTCCGGCTCCGCCGGCGCCGGCTCCTCCTCGGTCAGCTCGTCGATGATCCGGATGATGGTGTCCGCCTCCTCCGGACCGATCCCCGGCACCCGCAGCAGATCCTCGCGCTCGAGATCGATGATGTCGAGGAACGTATTATACCCCGCAGCCTCCAGTGCGGCCACGGTCGCGGGCGCCAGCGAGAGCTCGCGCAGCGGGAAATCCGCCACCTCGTAATCGCTGGCGGCGCCGAAGAGCGCCTCGTCCGCGCCCCGTTCCAGCCACTCGCGGCTGCCGTACAGGTCGATCTGCCAGCCGATGAGCTGGCTCGCCAGGCGCACGTTCTGCCCGTTGCGCCCGATCGCCAGCGAGAGCTGGTCCTCGTCCACGATCGCCGTGATGACCCGCCGCGACGAGTCGCTGATCACCTTGGCCACCCGCGCCGGCGCCAGCGCGCGACGCGCGAAGATCTCCGGGTCCGGATGCCACGGGACGATATCGATCCGCTCGCCCCCGAGCTCGTTCACCACGGCCTGCACCCGGGCGCCCTTCAGGCCAACGCACGCCCCGACCGGATCGATCGACTCGTCCCGGGACGTGACGGCTACCTTGGTCCGGCCACCGACCTCGCGCGCGATCCCCTTGATCTCGACGATCCCCTGGTAGATCTCCGGGACCTCGAGCTTGAAGAGCGCCGCCACGAACATCGGGTCGGCCCGCGACAGGATCAGCCGCGGCCCCTTCGACGTTTCCTCGACGCGCTTCAGGACCGCCCGGATCGGCTCGCCCTGACGGAACCGCTCACGCGGGTTCTGCTCCTTCCACGGGATGATGGCGTCGGCCTCGCGGGCCTTGTTCAGCATGACCACGATCTTGCCGCGCTCGACCTGCTGAACCTCGCCGCTCAACAGCTCCCCGATCTTCCCGGAGAACTCCTCGCGGATCTTGTTCCGCTCGCCCTCCCGGACGCGCTGGATGATCCGCTGCTTCGCGGCCATCACCGCGTTCCGGCCGAACTCCTCGAACTCCACCGGGATCTCGAGGATGTCCCCGATCTCGAACTCCGGATCGTCCCACCGCGCCTCCTCAAGCGAGATCTGACGCGCCGGGTCCTCGACCTCCGCGACCACCTCCTTCAGCACGGTGATCTGGATGTTCCCCGACTCCTCGTCGATCCGGATCTCCGCCTCCACCGTCGGCCCGAAACGCTTGGCCAGCGCCGCCATGATGCCGTCGCGGATCAAATCGTGCAGATCCTCGCGCGACAGGTTCTTGTTCGCGATCATGTCGCGGAACGCTGCCAGCACCTGCGTCGTGTTCGCCATATCCCTTCCTGCTGGATCTCGCTCGCCCGCCGGACTCGCCCCGAAGGCTAATCCCAGCGGAAAACCAGATGAGCCCGCGTGACCTCCGCGCGGGGCACCTCCACCACGTCGCCATTTTCGAGGCGGAGCCGGATTCGCTCTTCACCTTCCGGCCCGCTCAATCCTAGCAGCTCGCCTTGCAGGCGACGGCTGCGGCCGGCCAGCGGCTGCCGCCCCCGCAGCGCGACCTCGCGCCCGGCGAAGCGCTCGAAATCGCGTGGCCGGACCAAGGGCCTCTCGATCCCGGGCGACGAGACCTCGAGCACGTAGCGGCCGCCCAGTTCAGGGCGAGCGTCGAGGATCGGCTCGAGTTGACGCGTCACGTACGCGCAGTCTTCGAGCGTGATTCCTTTCCCCGGCTCCGCGTCGGGTCGGTCGATCCTGACCCTGAAGATCGGGCGGGTCCGCGAGCCGGTCCGTTCCAGCTCGACGAACTCGTAGCCCAGCTCCTCCACCCGCCGTTCCAGCTCCTGCTCGAGCTCGTTCGCCGCCATACCGACCGTCGCCAGCAACAAAAAAGTGGGGGTGCATCCCCCACTTCTCACCTGAGCCGCCGCCACGGCGGCCCGACTCCAACTGAGCAGAATATAATACGATCCCGCAACAAATGCAAGTCATTGAAGCCGCCGGACGGTCTCATCCACTCTCTTCGATATCGGCGCTCCAGTCCACCTCGACGGCGCCGCGCAGAGAGCACGCGGTGGGACACTTGTCCCTGTGCCTGGACAGCGCACGTTCGACGGCCTCTCTCGTGCCGGGCGGGATGCGCAGCGTGTAGTGAACGTGAATGCGCGTCAGGACCGGCACCCCGTCCCGAACCTCGTTGATCCCCTCGGCGATCGCCCGGATCGCCCCTGGCTCTAGGTGCACGTTGCGCACGGCGAGTGCACCGTTGAGCGTGCCGAGCATTCAGCCGCCGGTCGCGGCGACGATGTAGTCGACGGGGAGCGGGAGGTCGGGTTCCGTATCGAGGCCGAAATGGCGTTTGATGGGCCCGTGGACGCCGAATTCGAACGTCGTGCCGGTGGGGAGCGTGGCGCGGCGGTGCACACCGCGGACGATCTCCACCTCCGAACGAGCGCGGTAGAAGGGTTCGCTCATCGTCGCATCCTCCCGGAGCTTGGGGAAGATTCAGGGCCGCGAGGGCGGGTCGCGATCGGCCTCCGCCGACGTCGGTTCGTACCCCGCGCAACGGAGCACCGGAAGCCGGGGGTAGCGCGGATACGAGGCCGGGTCGACGCGGGAACGCTCGCACAGGTGGAACCGCGAGCCGCGCCGGTTCACGATCACGCGCGAATGGCGGCAGTCGCCGCAGAGGCCTGGGGGCGTCGGGTCCATGGCTTCGCGCCTGTCAAGCGCGGATCCCGAGGAATCCGACCTGTCGCTCCGCGCACCCGGCGCGGTGCGAGAAGAACGGGGACTCGCCGCAGCGCGTGCAGTATGCCGAGACGCTGATGCGCGCCGCGGCGACGCCCGCCGCCTCGGCACGCGCCGCGGCAATGGCCCGCAGGTCGACCGGCGAGTTGCGGTCCGGCCGCGGGAGCCCGAGCGCCTCGTGCACCTCCGGCCCGACCTCGTAGCACTTGCCGCAGATGGCGGGTCCGAAGTGAACGTGGAACCCGGCCGGCCCGGCACCCGCGATCCTGGCCAACGTCTCGAGCCCGGCCTCCACGGCCCCGGCGGCGACGCCGCGCCACCCCGCGTGCACGACGGCGATCGCCCTCGGCTCGGGCGAAACGATGAAGACGGGCACGCAGTCGGCCACCGAGACGGTCAGGAGCGTCCCTTCGCTTGTGGTCGCGTGCCCGTCCGCATCATCGGCGATGAGGATGCCCGGCGGGCCGTCGCCGTGGACCAGGACGTTGGTGCCGTGGACCTGCCGCGCGTAGACGACCCGGGCGCACCCCGTCGCTTCCCGGAGCGCGCGCCAGCGCTCCATCACCCGCCCCACCGGCTCGGCGCCGAAGAGGCGCAGGTCGAAAGGCTCGGCGCCCTCGCCACGGCCCGTCGTCCCCTGCACGAGCCAGGGAAAGCGTTCCGTCCATTCCGGGTGGGCGAAGGCGGGGATGGACACGGCGAGGCGCTCCTCGCGGACCTCTCGCGCCGTGGCGACCGGGCCGTTCATGCGTCGCATCCTCTTTCGGCGAGGCTACTCCGAATCGACCGGGATCGTGCGAGCGCCGCCCCCGCCCTCGAGCTCGGCGATCCGTTTCTCGAGCGCCGCCACACGGTCCCGCAGTGCCTCGAACTCCCGCCGCGGCACGAAATCGAACCGCTCGCGGGTCTCTTCGAATGCGCGCTGCGCCCGGTCCATGGTGCTGCGGACCGCCTCCTTCGCCCGCTCGGGCGACAGGTCGCCGCGTTCCCGTATCTCTTCGATCGTTTCCTCGATCGCTTCCTTGAAGGCCGCGAGGATCCCCGTCGTCGCGCGGATCCACTCCCGCGTCGCCTCGCGTGCCTGCTGCCAGTCGTCCTTCATCTCGGCCTCCCTCGATCAGGGTTCCCGGGAGTCGAAGCGTTGGATCCGCGCACCCAGCGCGGCGAGCCGCTCGTCGATGCGCTCGTAGCCACGCTCGATCTGCCCGATGTTGTAGATGTGACTCTGTCCCTCCGCGCCGAGGGCTGCGATCAACAGCGCCATGCCGGCACGGATGTCCGGACTCTCGACGACGCCGGCATGCAGTCGCGACGGGCCGACGACGACCGCGCGGTGCGGGTCGCAGAGCACGATCCGTGCTCCCATCCCGATGATCTTGTCGGCGAAGAACATTCGCGACTCGAACATCTTCTCGTGGATCAGGATCGTGCCGCGGCACTGCGTGGCGACCACGAGGGCGATCGACGTCAGATCGGCCGGGAACGCGGGCCACGGCCCGTCGTCGATCTTCGGGATGTGGCCGCCGAGATCCATGCGGATCTCGCGGTCCTGATCCGCGGGGACGAACAGGTCCTTTCCGCGGATCTCGCAACGGATCCCGAGACGCTCGAAGGCGAGGAGCGTCGAGTCGAGATGCTCGACGGCGGCATCCTCGATTGTGATCTCGCCGCGCGTGACCGCCGCAAGGCCGATGAAGGAGCCGACCTCGATGTGGTCACTGCCGATGCGATACTCGCACCCGTGCAGGCGATCGACGCCCTCGATCTCCAGGATGTGCGTCCCGATCCCCGATATGCGGGCGCCCATCGCGTTCAGCATGTGGCAGAGATCCTGTACGTGCGGCTCGG
>VSDC01000086.1:0-7700 GCA_047459275.1 Gemmatimonadota bacterium | reverse complement strand
GGAACGGGATGCGGATCTCGTCCGGCATGCACTCGCGCACGTGCATGACCAGCCGCTTTTCGGTGAACGCCGGGTCCGGCGGCGAGTTGTAGATGATCGTCCCCGGGAACGCCTGGCCGCACAACTCCTGGATCGAATACCAGAAGATGTCCTGCGCCGACATCTGGGTCGCGCGCTGGCCGCCGCCGCAGGCCGAAAGAAGGCCGGCGGCGAGGAGATGGAAGGCGATCCTGAAGGCTCGCATGGCGTCCTGCCGGTTCCGGGGTTTCAGGATACGCCGGGTCGCATCAGGCGTCTGCCGGGAAGGCGAGGGGCACGCCCACGGCATGCACGCGCACCCGGTCGCCCGCGTCTGCATCGTCGGCGCCGCCGTGAACGAGGAGCTCGGCGCCGCCGACGCGGATCCGGTAGTGCGTGACCGGTCCGGCGAAACGTCGCTCCGCGACCTCTCCCTCCAGGCCCGACGACTCGGGGCCCAGCCCGGCGTTCGCCGGCACCCCGGCGGCGCCGGGCGCATCGACGCCACCGAGGGTCGGGGCATCGCTCGCACCGGCCGCCGCCGCACCGGCGGCAGCCGCACCCACCGCACCCACCCCCGCCGCGACGGCGGCCGGGACCAGCCGCAGCGCCTCGGGCCGGACCATGACGCGCACCCGGTCGCCGGGGTGGAACTCCGAATCGTCGCCCGCCGGCCGTACGCTCCATCGCACGCCGTCGCCGACCTCGCACACCAGGAGCTCGCCTTCGCGCCCCAGGACCGTTCCGTCCAGGAAGTTCGCGCGGCCGAGGAAGCTCGCCACGAAGGGGTTGACGGGGCGGGTGTACAGCTCCTCCGGCGTGCCGACCTGCTGGAGCCGGCCGCCCTCCATGAGGGCAATCCGGTCCGAGAGCGCGAACGCCTCCTCCTGGTCGTGGGTGACGAAGATGGCGGTGATGCCGATGCGCTCCAGGAGCGCGCGCAGCTCGCCGCGGGTGCGCTCCCGCAGCGCGGCATCGAGGTTCGAGAGCGGCTCGTCGAGGAGGAGGACGGGCGGCTCGGGCGCGAGCGCGCGGGCGAGGGCGACGCGCTGCTGCTGGCCGCCGGACAGCTCCTGGACGCGTCGCTTGCCGTAGCCGGCCAGGTCGACGAGGGCGAGGGCCTCCTCGACGCGGCGTCGCACCTCGGCCTTCGGCACGCCGCGCGTCTTGAGCCCGAAGGCGACGTTCTCGAAGACGTCGAGGTGCGGGAAGAGGGCGTAGTTCTGGAAGACCATCCCGAAGCCGCGGCGCTGCGGCGCGAGCCCGGTCACGTCGCGGCCGTCGAGGAGGATGCGGCCGGACGTCGGCGCCTCGAACCCCGCGATCATGCGGAGCGTCGTCGTCTTCCCGCACCCGCTGGGCCCGAGGAGCGTCAGGAACTCGCCGCGAGCGATCTCGAGCGACAGGTCCGCGACGGCGACGACGCCGCCGTCGAAGCGCTTCGTCAGCGACTCCAGTTTCAGCATCGGCCGCTCAGGTCCCGCCGCGCCCGCGGATGTTCTCGTCCCAGAAGCGCATCCACTCCGACGTCTTCTCCTGGAGCAGCGCCCAGTCGAGCGGCTCGGGGACGATCCGCTCGCGGGCTCGGCGCATCCCCTCGGGGAGCGAATCTGCCGGGATGTCCGTGCGCGCCGGGAGGCGGAAATGCTCGCGCGCGGCCAGGATCACGCCCTCCGTGCCGCCCACGAATTCGACGAACTCGCGCGCGAGCTCCGGGTGCCGCGCCCCGGCCACGACGGCGATCGCATCCACCACGAGCGGCGTGCCGCTCTCGGGGATCACGTAGTCGATGGGCAGCCCGGTCCGCGCCTTGAGGTGCTCGATGTCCGGCATGTCCCAGAGCGTGACCAGCCCCTCCCGGCGTGCGAGCTTCTGGTACAGGAGCGTCGGGTTCAGCACGTACTCCTTGGTCTGCGCGTCCAGCCGCCGGAGCCAGTCCATCCCCGCGTCGACGCTCCCCGTCTCCCGGAGCGAGCGGTAGATGATCATCCCGAAGATCGTGCGCATCGTCCCGCTCGCGAGCGGGTCGCGGATCAGGACCTGCCCGCGCCAGCGCGGATCGAGGACGTCGTCCCAATCGCGCGGGATGGCATCGCCCGTCACCGCCTCGCTGTTGAAGGCGATGACCTCCGGCGTCACGTACGTGCCGAACCAGTATCCCTGGTCGTCCTTCGCGTCGGCCGGGAGCGCATCGGCCCAGGAGGGCGTGTACGCCTCCAGCAGCCCTTCCGCCGCGGCGATCTCGAACATGGTCGACGGCGCACCCCACCACACGTCCGCTTGCGGGTTCGCCTTCTCCGAGCGCAGGCGGTCCAGCACCTCCTGGGACCCCATGTCGATCCACTGCACGTCGACGTCGGGGTGCAGCGCCTCGAAGCGCGCCTCGAACGCCTCGAGCATGTCTCGCCCGTGGGGTGAGTAGACGGTCAGGACGGCGCGCCCGTCCCCCGCGCCGCAGGCGTTGGTGAGAGCGGCGATGCCCAGCACGAGAAACAGGATCGGGACGAAGCGGAGGCGCGCCAAGGCGAGTCGCCCGAGACACTCCCCCGCCCCGGAGGGGCCGGCTCCCGCCGACGAGCGAAGCGAGCCGGCCGAGTCCCGCCGCCGCAGGCGGCCGACTCCCGCCGCCCCAGCGGCCGCTCCCGGCAAAGCCCCTGTCGCGGCAGCCCCCGGCGAAGCCCTTCCCGGCGAAGCCTCTCTCATCGCCTCTCCCCCAACGCCAGCAGATTCGCGAACAACCGGTACGCCCCGGGCACGCCCTCCGGGAGCTGCCGGAAGAACGCGAGCCCGGTATACACGTAGGTCCCCTTCCCGTACTTCGCTACCAGGATCGCGCCCCGCAACGGGCTCTCGCCCGGGTCGCTCATCTCGAGGACGGGCGTGTAACGCTCGTCCCAGGTACGCGGGAAGTAGAGCCCGCGTTCCTGCACCCACCCCTCGAAGTCGGCGGGGCCGATCCGGTTCGGGTACGAGACGACCGGGTGCGACGCATCGAGGATGCGCACCGGCGCCGTCTCGTCGGTCACGCGGTCGTGCGGGCGGGCGATCTGGAGCGGGTAGGGCGCGAAGCCGCCCTGCGAGAACGTGTACTGGTTGTACTGCACGATCATCGTGCCGCCGGCCTCGACCCACTCGAGGAGGCGGGCGTTGTGGGTGCGGATCTCCGGCCGGTGCTCGTACGCCCGGATCCCGGTCACCAGCACGTCGTAGCGCGAGAGGTCGACGGTGGCCAGGTCGGCCGGGTCGATCACATCGAGCGCCACGCCGAGCTGCCGGAGCGCGGGCGCCACGTCGTCGCCGGCGCCGGTGATGTAGCCGACGCGAAGCCCTTCGGGCACCCCCACCTCGAACGCCTGCACCTTCGCCGCGGCGTCGTGGTAACGCGCGAGGGGCCGGATGTGCGGGTAATCGATCTCCTCGTACCACCGCGTGTAGCGGCGCCCGTCCTCCGCCTCGAAGACCGCGGCGACGCGGTGCTCGCCGGGTGCGATGTCGGCCGGCGGAGTCACGACGAACTCGAACTGCCGGCTCTCGCCCGCCGTGCGCAGGCGCACCGGGACCTGCGCCGGCTCGGTGCGCCACCCGGCCGGGAGCTCGAGGCGCAGCGTCCCCGCGATCCCGTCCCCCGTCGCGCCCGTCAATCGGACGCGGAACGTGAGCCGAGGCGCCGACGCCGGCGAGGAGGCGCGCCGCGTCGAGCCGGCGGCCTTGGCCACCAGATCGCCGGACAGCGGCACCACCGCGACGGCCGGGTCCAGCGCGACCGCCACCGCCGGGACCACGCGCACCGGCCGGCGGCTCTCCCCCTCGTTTCGCCGCACCACGCGGTGCGTCGCCTCCACCTCGATCGGCAGCTCGACGCCCTCGAGCGCGACCACCGCGCGCGCCCGCACCTCGGCGGGCTGGAACGGCATCCCCCGGAGCGTGAAGTCGTCCGGCCAGCGGTACAGGTCCCCGTCCCGCGGCGACCGCAGGTGGTACGGCTCCGTGGGCGGCGCGTCCGCCGGCACCCTCACGCGGAACCGGCGCTCGCGCAGTTGGCCGGGCGGGACCGGCTCGCCGGTAGGTTCGTCCTGCGGCGTCGCCGTCCAGCCGGCGGGGAGCACCGGCTCGAGCGTCCGGACCGCGATCGGCCGACCGCCGCCGTTCCACACGATCAGCTCCAGGTTGAACTCGCCGCCGGGAACCAGCCGTTCCGAGTCGGCGATCGCGTCCACCACGATCCCCGCGGCGAGCCGCAACGCCTCGTAGACGTCCGCGCGCTCGGAGGCGATGTGGAAGCGGAGCCCTTCCACCGCCTCACGGCCCTGGCCGGCGGACGCGACACCCGCGACGAGGGAACGCTCGGCGCGGTCCAGCAGCCCGACCGCCCGAACCAGCTCCGGGACGAGCTTTTCCGCATCCAGGGGGTTGTACGCCGCGCGGACGCGGAGCACCAAGTTGTCGTACGCCTCGAGCGCTTCCAGCGCCGCGCGGGCGCCCGTGCGACGGGCGCGCTGAGCGAGCGTCGTGTCGAGCCCGGCAAAGATCGACGGCTCGGGCGAGCCGTCGCCGTCCACGCGCTGGAGCATGACGGACGCCGGCCCGGGCTCGAGCGCCCGCCCCATGTCCTGGGAGCGGTGCCGGCCCCGGCTCTCGAGGGCGATCTGGTGGTACGAGCGCCCGAAGAGCGGGTCGTAGACGCCGGTCTGGAGCCGGGTCGCCGACTCGGGCGCGCCGCCGCCCCAGCGCGAGAGGTAGAGCTTGGCCGGCCGGTGAGGCGGGAGCCCCGCCGCCGTGAGCTCGGGAAAGCGCGACGGGTCGCCCGCGACCTCGAACGCCTCGTGCGCCAGAATCCCCGCCGCCTGGTGCTGGCCGTGTCCGTCCCGCGGCGTGCCGGTGAAGACCGAGACGATCACGTCCGGCCGGTAGCGCCGGATCACGGTGACCACGTCCTTCAGCACCGAATCCCGCGGCCAGTGCAGGAACGCCTCTTCCGCGCTCTTCGAGAAGCCGTAGTCGTAGGCGCGGGTGAAGAACTGCGTGGCGCCGTCCAGCCGGCGCGCGGCGAGGAGCTCCTCGGAGCGGATCAGCCCGATCGACTCCTGTAGCTCCGGGCCGATCCCGTTCTGCCCGCCGTCGCCTCGCGTGATCGAGAGGTATGCGACGTCGGCGCCGCCGCCGAGCGCGAGCGTCGCCAGCACCGACGTGTTCTCGTCGTCCGGGTGTGCCGCGATCATGAGGACACGCTGCGTCGGGCCGAGGCGCCGGAGCGCGAGGCCGAGCGCCGTCGCCCCTCTGTACTCGGTTTCCGGCTGCTGCGCGGCGGCGGGCGCCGCGGCAAGGATCACCGCGAGAAGCGGCCAGAGCTGTTTGCGTGGCATTCCGATCATGGGCTGGAAGGTACGCGGAAGCAGGTCGAGCGCAAGGGAATGGCGCCGCACCCTGCGATCCAACGCGCGTCGGGGCGGCGAGGTTCCCGCGAGACTCGCGCCGGTGGAGACGGGGAGTCGCGCCACCGCGCCTCGCCCCGACGCGCGGCGTCTCCTTTGCAACGCCATACCTCGTTGCCGTCATGGCACATACGACGAAATCACGCGGCACGATCGGTGCAGTGCCCTGCCTCGTGGAGGATGCCACGGCGGCCCGAAAAGGTCCGCCGCACACCCAACCCCCGATGAGGAGCGGACATGGGCCGTCAAGCGAAGCGAGGCGACACCGTCGCCGTGCACTACACCGGCAGACTCGAGGACGGGACCGTGTTCGACAGCTCCCGTGACGGCGAGCCGATCGAGTTCGAGATCGGCTCCGGCGCCGTGATCGGCGGCTTCGAGAACGCGGTCACCGGGATGGAAGTCGGCGAATCGCGCGAGGTGCGCATCGCGCCGGAGGACGCCTACGGCGTGCGTCGCGAGGAGCTCGAGATCGACGTCCCCCGAGAGCAGTTCCCCCAGGGGGTCGAGCCCGAGGTCGGTCAGATGCTCGCCATCGAGATCGCGCCGGGCCAGCAAGCGCTCGCGCGGATCGCGGGCGTCGACGAAGGGACGATCAGGCTCGACCTGAACCACCCGCTCGCGGGCCAGACGCTCATCTTCGACATCGAGCTGGTCGGCATCCGGTAGGCCATGCCCAAGGAGATCGAGTACAGCTGCGAGGACGGGGTGTGTACCTGGCGGTGGAACGCGAACGAGTACCCCGTCGACGAGCTGACGGTGCGCGTGCGTCACCCCAACGGCGACACCGAGCTGCGCACCGTGCCGAACACCGGTCGGCTGATCCTCCCGGACGACTTGCTGGTCGAGGAGATCGTGTCGACGGGGCAGGGCGGACGGACACGGGAGAAGCGCTGGCGCGGCGCGGGTTGATGCGTGCCGACGGTCGACCGGCGCAATGCGGGGCCCTCTGCCGGTCGGGCGGGCCGGTCCGCTGGCCCGAACTATCGTCGAAGCACGTGGATCGGCGCGTCCGCCGCCGGGCGTAGCATTGAAGACGGACGCGGTCGCTCGGCCCCGAGCGACCGCGTCGAACCATCGGCCCCCTGTGCAAGCCTGACCACGGCCGCCTCGTCGCTGCCCTCCGGCCGCTGGCGCCCGATCAACCGCATCAGCCGCTCTTCGAATCTTTCCACCCGCAACGCGATCGTCCTGACCTCGCCCATCCGCATCTCCAGCTCGCGGACGAGGGCGTCGACCTTTGCGGTCTGCGCCTCCGCGCGCTGCAGGGTGGCCATCAGCCGCGCGTTCTGGTCTTCCAGCTCCCGGACCGTCAGGGCGGCCCGGGTCGCGAGGACGTCCACACGGCCCAGCCGTTCCGCGGCACGCTCCAGCGCCGCCTCCTTCCTGGCGAGCTCCGCCGCGAGGCGCTTCAAGCGCTCGGGCAGCGCATCGAGCTCGGTCGCGCCTGTCCCGGCCCCGACGTCGGCTGCGCCCTCGCCCCCCTCGACCTCTCCCCGATTCGCCTCCCGCGACCGCCCGGAACGCAGCTCCTCGACCAGATCCTGGATCGCGTCCCTGTGGGCCACGAACTCGGCGACGACCTCGCGCAGCTCCGCGAGACGGCGCTCCCAGCCCTGGAGCTCGTGGACGTACTCGAGCTGCCGTGCAACCTCCGATTCGATGCGGTCGAGCTGGGATTCGACGATCCGTATCCTCTCGACCTGGCCGTCGACCTGCATCACCTCTTCGTCGAGATGCGCGACCCTGGCCGAGAGGTAATCGATTCTGGCGGTCAGCCGGGCCAGGTCGCGCTCCAATTCCTCGAGCGCGTGCAATCTCGCCCAGGCGTCCCCCAGCCTGGCGTGGAGGACGGCCGCCTCCTCCCGCACCGCGGCGATCACCTCCCACCCCGGCTCCCGCGCCGGGCCGCTCGCCCGATCCGGAGCGCCACCGGACAATCGCCGCAGCCACGCCCTGAGTACCTCGATCATAGGTCCTCTGACATCGTCAGACCGGGGCGCCGGTCAATCGTTGCCGGCACGATGGTGCGCTCAACATAACGACGAGCGGTTCCCTGGCTCTTCCCTGCCAAGGGTAGAGCCAGGGAACCGCTCTTACGGCGGCCGGACTTCGCCGGGCCGAGGGCCGGGCGCCCCGCTCCTTGCCGCGCTCTACCGGCCCAGGGCCGATACAGCCGGAACCGACACCGGAAGCGATGGCCCGAGCGCCACGTGATCCAGCGTCACCCTGCACCGCCTCGCGAGGAGG
>VSDC01000562.1:0-1589 GCA_047459275.1 Gemmatimonadota bacterium | reverse complement strand
GCGTTCATGGAGGCGCTCCGGCCGGCGCACGAGCGGACCGTCGCCTACGTGAACTCGGTGGTCGGCCACTCGCCGGCGCGGTGGGAGGCGCTCGAGGCGCGGCTCCGCGACACGCCGATCCTCGACTTCGTCAACGAGGTCCAGCGCGCGGTCGCGGGCGCGGATCTCTCGGCGACGGCGGCGTTCAACCTCGAGGCGGCGATCCCCGAGGGCGAGATCACCGTCGCCGACCTGGCCGGGCTCTACATCTACGACAACACGCTGAAGGCGGTCCGGATCACCGGCGCGCAGCTCAAGGCGTACCTCGAGCAATCGGCGAGGTACTTCCGGGGGTGGCCGGCGCCGGACGGAGGGCCGCTCATCGACCCCGAGGTGCCGGGGTACAACTTCGACGTCGTGAGCGGCGTCGAGTACACCATCGACCTCACCCGCCCCGTCGGGGACCGGATCACCGAGCTGCGCTACCGCGGCGAGCCGGTCCGCCCCGACCAGACGTTCACCCTGGCGGTTAACAACTATCGCCAGGGCGGCGGGGGCGGCTTCACCATGATCGCCGAGGCGCCGGTCGTCTACGACCGGCAGGAGGACATCCGCGAGCTCCTGATCGAGGAGGTCCGGCGGCGCGGGGCGATCCGGCCGGAGGATTATTTCCGCGAGAACTGGCGGATCGTGCCGGCGGAGGCGGTGGAGGCGATCCGGGCGGAGCTCGAAGGAGCGCGCCGGGCGGCGGCCACCGCGGAGCGCGGAGCGGCGCGGCGGGAGCGCGTGGAGCCGGAAGCGGCGCGGGCAGCCCGCGTCGGCAATGCGCCGTGACGTCGGCTCCGCGCCGTCAGGTTGGCCCCCGTCGCGTTGGGACCTCCAAGCGCCGATCGCACCGAGATTCGAAATGAAACGATACCTTTCGTGAACGATACGAACCGTATGATCCAGGTGACCCGTGAGCTGCTGGAGCGGCTCCCCAAGACAGACCTGCACGTCCACCTCGACGGGAGCGTCCGCCCCGAAACGCTGGTGGAATTGGCAAAGGAGTACGGCAAGGAGCTCCCGACCTACGACCCCGAGGAGCTCGCCGATTACATGCACGTAAAGGACGCGCGCGACCTCGTCGACTACCTGTCTCGCTTCGATGTCACGCTCTCCGTCATGCAGACCCCGGAGTCGCTCGAGCGCATCGCGTACGAGCTCGCGGAGGACGCGGCAAGAGAGAACGTCGTCTACATGGAAGTCCGGTACTCCCCGATCCTGCACACCCGCGAGGGGATGCCGCTCACGGAGGTCGTAGACGCACCGCTGCGGGGCCTGGCCCGGGCGCGCGAGGACTTCGGGATCCGCACCGCCCTCATCATCTGCGGGATCCGCAACATGAGCCCGGAGACCTCCCGGGACCTGGCCGACCTGACCGTCGCATACAAGAACCGTGGCGTGGTGGCGTTCGACCTGGCCGGGGCCGAGTACAACTACCCGGCCAAGAAGCACAAGGACGCTTTCTACACGGTGATCAACGCCAACATGGCCGCGACGATCCACGCGGGCGAGGCGTACGGGCCGGAGTCGATCCACCAGGCGCTGCACTACTGCAAGGCGAACCG
>VSDC01000561.1:0-1593 GCA_047459275.1 Gemmatimonadota bacterium | reverse complement strand
CGCCCTCGAAACGCGTACGGGTCGAGGTCCTGAACGCCGCGGGCCGCGCCGGCCTCGCCCGGGAGGCCACGCGCCGGCTCCGGGCGCGGGGGTTCGACGTCGTCTACTTCGGGAATGCAGGGGAGTTCGGGCGGGATTCGTCTGTGGTCCTGGACCGTGTCGGGGACCTCAGGACCGCGCGCAGCGTCGCCGGCGCGCTCGGCATCCGGAGCGTGGCGAGCGAGCCCGATTCTTCGCGTCTCCTCGACGTCACCGTGGTCCTCGGGCTGGACTGGCCGCCGCCCGAGCGGTCGACCGCGCCCGGGCTCGGGGAACGCGTTCGATCCCTCCTCCGCCGGGCGCGAGGCGCCTCCGTCGAGGAGTAGGGCGCGCGACTTTGTCGTTCAGGCGCGCGTGGGCCGCGCGGTCCGCAACTACACCCCGCGGGTACGGTCAGGCCGCCGGATCGGGCGCCTTCCGCACCAGCTCCAGGAAGGGCTTCGGCGGACGCAGCGCGTGCTCGGCCGCCAGTTGCCCGCATGCGGCCGCGATGTCCCGGCCCCGTGGGCTGCGCACGCTCACCGGCACGCCCCGCTCCTCCAGCACCGCCGCGAAACGACGGATCCGCTCCGGCGGCGTTGGCCGCCAGTCGTTCCCCGGGATCGGGTTGTACGGGATCAGATTGACGTGAGCCGAGAATTCGCTCACCAGCTCCGCGAGCTCCGCGGCCAGGGCGGGCGAGTCGTTCACCCCGTCGATCATCACGTACTCGAAGGTGATGCGACGCCCTCCCGCCGCCTCGAACTTCCGGAGGGCGTCCAGCAGCTCCGGGAGCGGGTACTTCCTCTCGATCGGCACGATCTGGCGCCGGAGCTCGTGGTTCGGCGCATGGAGCGAGACCGCCAGGCGGAACTGCTCCGGACGCTCCGCCAGCTCCAGGATCCCCGGCACCACGCCCACGGTCGACACCGTCACGCGACGCGCCCCGAAGCCGTACGCGCGGTTCAGGAGCGTTAGGGCGGGGAAGACCGCATTCCGATTGGCCAGCGGCTCGCCCATCCCCATGAACACCACGTTCGTGATCGGACCATAACCGTTCTCCGCCGCCCAGCGCCGCGCCCCCCGGAACTGAGAGACGATCTCGCCGGTCGTGAGCTGGCGCCGGTACCCCGACCACCCCGTCGCGCAGAACACGCACGCCATCGCGCACCCCGCCTGCGACGAGATGCACAGCGTCAACCGCCCGTCCGCCGGGATCAGCACCGATTCGACCAGCTCGCCATCCGCCAGGCGCCAGAGGTGCTTGACCGTCCCGTCCTCCGACCGGGCGGTGCGCTCCAGCCCGGGAGCGCAGATACGGAACGTCTCCGCCAGCGCCGCGCGTTCGCCCGACGGCAGGTCGGTCATCTCGTCGAAGCTCATGGCGTCCCGCTCATACAGCCAGGCCCGGGCCTGGCGCACCCGGTACGGCGCCGCGCCCCGGGACGCGAAATGCTCGCCCAGGCGCCGTTCGACCTCCTCCGGCTGCAGGTCGAGCAGATCCACCGGCTTCGTTTCCATTGCACTGGTCATGTATTGATCGTCTACGCCGCCTGGTTTTCTTCGCCCCGGCGC
>VSDC01000560.1:0-1595 GCA_047459275.1 Gemmatimonadota bacterium | reverse complement strand
TGCGCCGGTGGGGCGAGTTCCCCGAGGGGTGGGGCGCCACGTGCATCCCGATCTCTCGCGAGGAGAAGGACAGCAACCCGAACCTGCGGGACGTCCACCTCAAGGGCTGGCCGTCCTGAGCGCCGATCGGCCCAACCATCCAAGAACAGGAGGGTGAGACTGATGCGTGATCGCGTACGCTGCGCAGCCGGTGCGCACACGATCCTGGCCGTTGCCGCCTTGGCGATCGGGCTCGCGGCAACAGATTCGCCCGCCCTTGCCCAGGCGGCGCGCGGCGCGACCGGCGCCGCCACCGAGGTCAAAGCCTCGCCTTCGCGCGTGACGATCCCGCTCGAGCACGCGGTGTCGTCGCAGCACACCGCCACCATCAAGGGGCAGCGCGTGCCGTACAGGGCCACGGCGGGCACGCTCCCGGTCTACGATACCGAGGGCAACCCCATCGCCTCCGTCTTCTACGTCTTCTACGAGCGCACCGACGTCCAGGACAAGACGCGGCGACCGCTCATGATCTCCTTCAACGGCGGGCCGGGGTCCTCGTCCGCGTGGATGCACCTCGGGTACACGGGGCCCAAGCGGGTCAACATCGACGACGAGGGGAACCCGGTGCAGCCTTACGGTGTGCGCGACAACCCCGAGTCGATCATCGACGTGGCGGACATCGTCTACGTGGACCCGGTGAACGTCGGCTTCTCGCGGCCGCTCGAGGGCGTGGATCGCCGCCAGTTCTTCGGCGTCAACCAGGACATCGACTACCTGGGCCGCTGGATCGAGCTCTTCGTGACGCGCTACGGCCGCTGGACCTCGCCCAAGTTCCTGATCGGCGAGAGCTACGGCACGACCCGCGTCTCCGGGCTCGCCCACCGGCTCCAGAACACCCACAAGATGTTCCTGAACGGTGTGATCCTCGTCTCGCCGACGGCGTTGGGGATCGAACGGGATGGTCCGGTGCGGGCTGCGCTGTACCTGCCCCACTACACGGCCACGGCATGGTACCACGGGCGCCTGCCCCAGGACCTCCAGAGTCGCGACCTGGAGGAGATCCTCCCCGAGGTCGAGCGCTTCACCATCGAAGAGTACCTCCCCGCCCTCGCCCGGGGCGGGTTCCTCGACGATGCGCGCCGCCGGGAGATCGCCAGTACCGTGGCCCGCTACGCCGGCGTCTCCGAGACGTTCGTGCTCAACAACAACCTCGCGATCCCGATCAGCCACTGGCGCAAGGAGCTGCTTCGCGACCAGCGGCTGACCGTGGGGCGCCTCGACGCGCGCTATCAGGGCGTGGACCGGGACGCCGCGGGGATCAACTACGACTACGACGCCGCGATGGCGGCGTGGAACCATTCGTTCGCGCCGGCGATCAACCACTACCTGCGCGAGGTGCTCGGCTTCAAGACCGACCTGCCCTACTACCTGATCGGGGGGCCGGTGCATCCGTGGGACCGGTCGGGCGACCAGACGGGCGAGAACCTGCGGCGCGCGATGGCCGAGAACCCGTTCCTCAAGGTGATGATCCAGGCCGGGTACTACGACGGCGGGACCGACTACTTCTCGGCCAAGTACACGATGTGGCACATCGATCCCTCGGGGCAGATGCGGGA
>VSDC01000085.1:0-7788 GCA_047459275.1 Gemmatimonadota bacterium | reverse complement strand
GCGTAACGCTCGAGCTCCTCCGGCGTCGGCCGGCCCAAAGGCGCCCGCTCCATCCCGTCACCCGATTCCCTGTGCCGATCCACCCCGCCGCTCCGCCGTCGACCCGTGCCTCAGAGGCTGCGACGGATCGCGTCCTCGACCCGCGGGATCAGGTCGCCCCAGTCCGCCGCGGGGTCCTTCGTGACCGTCACGAAGTCCTCGACCATGAACACGCTCGCGACGCCATCCAGCTCCAGCAACGCCAGGGCCAGCGGATCGCCCGCCGCCTCCTCGCGCGTCGAATAGCTCCGGGGCCGGTCGCCCGGCACGATCTCGCGATCGACGATGAACTTCCCCGCGTTGGGGTTCGGCGTGGGCTGGAACCTGATCGTCACTGCCACCGGTACGGACCTCCGATCATGACTGTGCTGGTTGGGGCTCGTTATCTTGCTTCGGGCCGCCGGCCGGCGCAAGCGCGCGCCGGGCCCGCTCGTGTCGGACCTTGAGGCCCGGCCTCCTCCGCCGTACCTTTGCGCCGCTCGTCCGACAGCGCGATCCGCGCGACGAGGCGACGAGACTTCGGATAACCTCACCCGTGGAGTCCAGGGACATGCACATCTTCCGCGAACCCAAGGTCACGCTGCTGGCCCGCCAGGAATACCTGGGCGCGCCCCACATCCGCTGGAAGAGCGACACCGACGTCGCCGGCCAGGAGCTGGCCGAGTTCGCGGGAAGACTCTGCTACCTCAGCTTCGGCCCGGACGCGGGACTCGAGGGCGGACACCGCCTGATCTCGGGACGCACGTCCAACGCCGAGTACCTGGACAACATCCTGGCCGTGCGTCACGGCAGCGTGCTCGAGCACGCCGTCTGGAGTCTCCTCTTCGAGGGCGTGAGCCGCGCGCTCACCCACGAGCTCGTCCGGCACCGGCACTTCTCGTACTCCCAGCTCAGCCAGCGGTACGTCGACGAGTCGGAGGTCGGCTTCGTCCTCCCGCCGGAGATCAAGGAAGGGACGCCCGCGTTCGAGATCTGGAAGAGGAGCTGCGAGCGCGCCCTCGAGGACTACCGCGCGCTCCTCGCCGAGATCGAGAAGCAGGTCGAGGACGAGCCCAAGGCGACGCTGCGGCGCAAGCGCGCGCGCCAGGCCGCCCGCAGCGTCCTCCCCAACTCGACCGAGACCAAGATCGTGGTCACGGGGAACGCGCGCGCGTGGCGCCATTTCCTCGAGATGCGCGGCTCGGCGCAGGCCGAGGCCGAGATCCGCGAGCTCGCCCTCAAGGTCCTCGAGGTGCTCCGCGCCGAGGCGCCCAACCTCTTCGGCGACTACCGCGTCGTCGAGCTGCCCAACGGGTTCCGCGTGATCGAAACGGACTACGCCGGAGTGTGAGCCCGGGTGGGGTCGCGTTCGCCCGCTGCACTGCCGCGCGCGAGCTCGCCCGCCGCATGACGGCGCGGGAGCTCCGTCGCCGCATGGCCACTCGCCGGCCGGGGTGCACAAGCACCCCGGCCGGCGTCTTGCATCGCAGCCACGGTTCGCCACGCCGTCACCGCCGCGGACAGGGGCCATGGATACCCGCGCGATCGCCCGGGCGACCACGGAGATCCTCGAGATCGCCGGACTCGCCGTCATCGCCGTCGGCACCGTCGCCACCTGCGTCCTGGTTCTCGGCCGCGCCGTGCGCCGTCGCGACACCGCCGAGATCTACGACCGGCTCCGCCAGGGGATCGGACGCACGGTCCTCCTCGGTCTCGAGTTTCTCATCGCCGCCGACATCGTCCGCACCGTGGCCGTCACCCTGACGCTCGAGAGCGTCGCCTTCCTCGGGCTGATCGTCGTGATCCGGACCTTCCTGAGCTTCTCCCTGGAGGTCGAGTTGCAGGGGCGCTGGCCGTGGCAGGCGCCGCCCGCCGGCCGACAGACCGAGCCCGGCGACGCGCGGCCCGAACCTGCCCCTTGAGGCGTCAGGCCGCCTCCCCGAACCGCTCCTCCTCCGCGCGCTGGCAATTCACGCACAGCCGCGCCCAGGGCACGATGTCTAGACGCTCGAAACCGATCGGCGAGCCGCACTCCGCGCACACGCCGAACCGCTCCGGATCCTTGTAGAGCGTGCGCAACGCGTCGTCGATCCAGTAGACGAGGCGACCTTCCTTGCTCGCGAGCAGGAACTCCTTCTCCTGCTCCATGGTGTCGGTCCCCTCGTCGGCGAAGTGGAGCGGGTAGGTCGACAGATCCCCGTCGTCCTCCTGCTGCGAGACCTTGGCGCGCTCGTCGAACTGCGCCAGCGCCCGGAGCGCGCGCTCCCTCTCTCGCAGGAGTCTTTTTTCCAGATGGGCCCGCTGCTTCTGGTTCATCCGCGTCTACGGTGGAGTTGAGCGTCCGGGCCGTCGCGGCCCCGGCCCGGACGGGGAGCGCAACAAATGTTCCCGGCGAGGGTCAGCGCCGGCCGCGGATCGAGTCGACCGGAACGCCCAGCAGCTTCGGCTCGCGACGCCGCGGCCTCGGTTCCCGATCGCCCTCCGCGGGCTCCGGACGAGCCTGGCCGGCGGTGTCCGCCGCAGCGGGCTCCGGACGAGCGGGCGCCACCGGCGGAGCCGGCGCATCGCCGCCGCGACGGGGCGCGGGCGCGCGGCCGGGTTCGGGCGCGGGCTCCGCCGGCCGCGTCACGGGTGGACGCGGGCGTGGTGGTCGGCGGCCGGACGCGTCCACCGGATCTCCGAGGAGGCGCGGCCCGACAGGCCCGGTGTACGTCCGGTCGGCCACCCTGTCGCGCCTCGAGTCGTCGACGCCGGCCAGGAGCATCGGCCGGAATCGATCGGTCCGGCGCGTCGTGTCGGGCGGCGCCGTGCGCGGCTCGTACGGACGGCCGATCGAGCCGCGGTACCGGTCGTAGGCGACGAGGTCTTCGCCCGACATCCCCGCAAGGAGATAACCGTAGTCGGGTTGGGGCGGGATGGGCGGCGGGAGGAGGAAGGCCGGGATCGGCATCCGCGCCTGGCGCCACGCCTCGAAGTCGCCGTCCCCGTCGGGGTCCCACATCTCGAGTTCGATGATGCTGTCCGCGTTGAGGTCGAACAGATACTTGCGCGGGACGCCGCCGTGGTCGAGGACGATGAAGCGCCCGCCGCCCGGCGTCAGCCACAGCGTGCTTAGCAGTTCGATCGGCAAATCGGGCTCGCCGCAGAACGCCCGCCGACTGCCACCATAGCTGAGCTCGCCGAGCGGCGGGCGCGGCACGAACGGCTCCCGAAACGACGCCGGGAAAACCGGGGGAGGATCCGGGGCCTCCCGCTCCAGTTGCCTGGGATCGAGCTGGACCGTCAGGAGCCCCGTCTGGCGGCTCTCGAGGTCGCCGCCCTCGAACGAGTAGAAGATCTGCACCCGCGCGATCGCCTCCACGGGTGCGGGGGGCGCGGGCACGAAGTCCGGAACCGAGTCCGCCATCGTGACGCAGTAGAACGACGGGATCACCGGTTCCAGCCAGAGCGTATCCAGCATGGCGATCGGGGTGGCCTCCCCATCCGCTTCGACCCGCGGAAGCGACGCGGGCACCTCGTACCTGACCAGCGGTGAGCCCGCGGCGATGCGCCCTGGGAGAGGCTGGCCGTCGTTGCGGACGAGATTGAACCGCGAGGGCAGGCTCAGCTCCAGGCGACCGGGCGTGGCCGCCTCCCCGCCCACATTGACGATCGCGAAGAGGAGCGGGACCCGCACCGTCGCGCCCGAGGCGACGGTGCTCGTGTCGGCCCACGCCGCCGGCACCCGGAGCTCCTCCGCATACTCCTCTCCCGGCACCGCGAGGAGGAGCCGGAGCTCCGCGCCGTCGTCACCGAACGGCAGTAACCAGTAGAGCAGGGCCGCCGCGATGCCGGCGGCGCCGACCTGAGCCCATCGTTTCCGGCTGCGCGCCCGCGCCCGACCAAACGCATGTTTCATGTCGGGCGGGGACACGCACGGCCCGTGCCGGCACGGACTCACCGCCCGTCATAGCCGCGCGGCGCGGCCGCGCCTTAAGACCGCCCGTCGTGACCGCGCCTGGCGGCTGCGCGTCACGACCGGATGTACTTGAGGCCGCTGCCCGTGTTGAACAGGACGATCTCTTCGTCCCGACGAAGGAGACCGCGCTCGAGCAGGAGCGGGACCGCCGCGGCCGTGGCCCCGCCCTCCGGCGCCGCGAAGATGCCGGTGGTCTTGCCCACGAGACGAACCGCCTCTCGCATCGCCTCGTCGGGGACGGCTACGGCCGCGCCGCCGGATTGCCGTACGGCGCGGAGGATGAGGAAGTCGCCGATCGCGCGAGGGACCCGAAGCCCGGAGGCGTAGGTATGCGCGTCCTCCCACGGCTCCGCGGCCTCGCGCCCCGCATCCCACGCACGCACGATCGGAGCGCAGCCGGCGGCCTGGACGCTGATCATCCTCGGACGCTCGGGTCCGATCCAGCCGAGGCGCTCCATTTCGTCGAACGCCTTCCACATCCCGACGAGGCCGGTGCCGCCGCCGGTCGGGTAGATGATGACGTCCGGCAGCCGTCCGCCGAGCTGCTCGAAGAGCTCGTACCCCATCGTCTTCTTCCCCTCGACGCGGTACGGCTCCCTGAGGGTCGACAGGTCGAACCATCCGTGGTCCCTGGCGCCCTCGGCCACGCGCCGCGCGGCGTCGGTGATCAGGCCGTTCACCAGCTCGAGGTGCGCGCCGAGCGCCTCGATCTCCTCGAGGATCGGGCGCGGCGTGTCCGCCGGCGCGACGACGTGGGCGACGAGCCCGGCGGCCGCGGCGTACGCCGCCGTCGCGCTGCCGGCATTGCCGGCCGTCGGAATGGCGACCTCGCTCACGCCGAGCTCCCACGCCCGTGCGACGGCGAGGGCGAGGCCGCGGGCCTTGAAGCTGGCCGTTGGGTTCTGCCCCTCGTCCTTGATCCAGATTCGTTCGACGCCGAGCGCGTCGGCGAGCCTCGGCGCGTCGATCAGCGGAGTGAAGCCCTCGCCCAGCGAGAGTTGGCGCGCCGGGTCGCGGACCGGGAGCACCTCGGCGTAGCGCCAGAGGGTGGCCGGCCGGCCGGCGAGCGTGGACGGCCGGAACGTCTCGCGGAGTCGTTCGAGGTCGTAGCGGGCGTAGAGCGGTTTCTCGCAGCAGGGCGAGAGGCGCCACAGCTTCTCGCTCTCGTACGTCTTGCCGCACGCCGTGCACTCGAGGTGCGCGGCGCCGGTCGTTTGGACGATCGTTGCCATCGAGTTTCCGTGTGTTCGGGATTCCTGCGACGGTGGGAATCTAAGCGGTTCGGGCGCGCTGTCTACATGCCGATGTCCTCCATCCTCTTCCCCGGTCTGCCGTAGTGATCGCCGCCGATCGGGCGCGCCTTGCGGTATGCGGCGAGCAGTTCCGCGTCGCCCATGCGTGAGAGAGCGCCGGACGGTACGGCGATGCGACGCGCCGGGCGGATCGCGTCCAGGCACCGGAACTCCAGCACATCCTCTACGGCGCCCCCATTATCGGCATGCAGGTCCTCGCGGACGGACGCCCGAACCTCCCATTCGCAGCCATCCGCGTGGATGTGACGCCAGATTCGGTCTTCCATGGCTCCTTCCCACTTCGGTGGATCGTTCGCCCCGATCGGCAGGCGATGTACTTCCGGGATCGGGATCATCCTTGCGGGAGGTGCCCCCGCTCGAAATGCAGCCCGGAGCTTCGCATGAGCTCTTGCCACTTCCCCCGAACCCACTGCTCGAGCTCATGCTGCATGGCGCGCTCCTCGTCTTCCGTCACGACCGGCGGCCTCGCGAAATCCGGAATCTCGAGCTCGGCGAACGGCCTGCCTCCGTTGAACCGGAAATGGGCCACCTCGAGCTCCGCACCGCCGTAGGTCTCCTCCGGTCCCACCCAGTCCCGGAGAAGGTTCGGTGCGTCCTCCTCCCGCAGGAGCACCCGGATCTCGTCGAATCGGCCCTCGTCCCACGCGAACCCCGCCTCCTCCGCTCCGAGCGCATCCGCGGCGCGCCCGAGCTCCGCCCACTGTTCGGCGGTCATCTCGATGCCGAAATCCAGATTCCGGTCCTCCATGCCTCGACGCCTCCTCCTGTGCACGCCTCTCGTCGCCCGGGCGCAAGCGAGGTGCCAGACCGAGCAAGGATCGGCCACGGCCCGCGCCCACGGCGTCACCGTCATCCGCTGCGCACCGCCGGCCATCCGGGTCGAAGTGATTGCTCAGGAAGGTGTTAGATGCCATCATGTCCCCCGCGGGCCCGCCGCAGTCCTGCCCTCTTGCGGAGCCGGTCGCCGGGCGTGAGAAGCGAGCCCCGCTCAGATCCGGCGCACGGGCAACCGTTCCGTACGGCCGGCGCATCCTAAGGGGTGCACCGAGAGACAGTCATGACGGAATCCGAGCTGATCCAGCGCGCGCGCTCCGGCGACGAAGCCGCGATCCGCACACTCTACGACCGGCACGCGCCCCGTGTCTTCGCCGTCGTCCGTCGCCTCGCCGGCGATGATGCGCTCGCCGAGGACTGGGCTCAGGAGGCGTGGGTCCAGGCGATCCGGTCCCTCTCGAGCTTCCGCGGCGACGCGAAGTTCTCGACGTGGCTGCACCGCATCGCCGTGAACGCGGCGCTCCAGGGGAGGCGCTCCCGTGAGCGGCACACGCGACACGAGGAACCGATGCCGGACGAGCTCCCCGTACGGGAGAGCGGCGGCCGCACGATCCTTCGGCTTCGTCTCGAGAATGCGCTGAGACGGCTGCCGGAAGGGATGAGACGCGTGCTCGTCTTGCACGACGTCGAAGGATACACCCACGAAGAGATCGCCCAGGTCCTGGGCGTGAACGTAGGTACGTCGAAGAGTCAGTTGTTCAAGGCGCGGGCGCGCATGCGGGAGCTGCTCACCGAAGCGCCCGTGGCCGTACATGGAGGGGAAGCATGTCGCATCTGAGTCGGGAAACCCTGGCGAGACTGGTCGACGAGCCTCCCACGGCGGCAGAGGCGGAGCACCTCGAGAACTGCGCCGAGTGCCGGCGGGAGCTCGACGAGCTGATCGCTCTGACGGCGGCGCTCGGCGATCTGCCTGACCTGCTCCCGCCGCCGCCCGGTGCATGGCCGGCTCTCGCGGAGCGCTTGCGCCGGGAAGGCCTGGTGCGCCCCGTTCCCAGAGCGCGGCGGCTCCCTCTCCCCGCCCGGCGCGCTGCAGCGGCGGTGCTGATCTTCGTTGCCGGTGGCATTGCGGGATTCGTGGCGCGAGGCGGAATGGATACGCCCGACCGCGTGGCCCGGCAGGGTGAAGCGGCGCCGTTGCCTCGCATCCAGCCGGTGAATGAGATCGAGGAAGCGGCTCTCGCGCTGTCGGAGGCGGAAGAGAGGTACCGCGCGGCGCTCGCTCGGTACACCGAGCTCGCGGGTGCGGTGGAGGGTGCGGATCCGATCGCTCGCCTCATGACGCTCGACGACATCGTCGTCGCGACGAGTCGAGCGTTGCAGGAGGCGCCGGCCGACCCGGTGATCAACGGCTATCACCTCACGGCCCTGGCGCAGCGGGAGGCCACGATGCGGCAGATCGTGAAGGCCTCCGGCGGAATCTGGTATTGATCGAGAAAGAAGCAGGTCTCGTATGAATAAGTCTCTGGTCGGACTCGCGGCACTCGTGATGCCGCTGGCGGCGGCGCTGCCGCCCACCGCGTCGGCACAGGAGCCGTTCACGGTCCGCGTCGAGCGTTGCGCTCAGCTCGGCATCTTCCTCTCCGGCGACGACACGCTCGTCGTCGAGCAGGTGAGGCCGGGATCGCCCGCGGCGCGCGCCGGGATCCGGCCCGCCGACCGGGTGGT
>VSDC01000559.1:0-1601 GCA_047459275.1 Gemmatimonadota bacterium | reverse complement strand
GTGCTGAGATGGATGCTTACGGGGTTGGTCCTCCTGGGCCAGCCGGAGGTCGCGGCCTTGCAGGCGTCGTCCGGGGCGGAGGCGACGATGTCCGCCGCGCGGGCATCGTCAGACGTGCTGGAGCTGGGGCGGCGGTACACGACCTGGTTCTACGCGGACAGCCTGGATCGGCTTTGGCGGGTCTTCTCGCCGGGGCTAGGCGCCGCGGTTGGTGGGGAGGCGGGGCTCCGTGCGTTTCGCGCGCAGGTCGCCGCCCGGCTCGGAGAGGAGCGGCGCGTGGTGGAGGAGCGCGTCACGGAGGAGGGGCCCGCCCCGGCGTACGTTCGCCACGCGGAGTACGAGAAGTACGGGGGCGTGGTCGAGGTCGTGTGGGCGCTCGGCGACGGACTTCCGATCCTGTCGCCGGGCGCGGGCGTGGTGGCGGCCGTCGACACGGGATCGAGGACGATCGCCCGGGCGTGGTGAACGCGTCGCAGCCGCTCGGGAATCACATCATCCTCGACCATGGCAACGGCGAGCACTCTTTCCTGGCGCACTTGCGGAAGGGCTCGGTGCGCATCGCCGTGGGCGACACGGTCGCGGCGGGGATCGTGGTCGGGGAGTGCGGGAACAGCGGCAACTCGAGCGAGCCGCGCCTGCGCGATCACCTGCAGACGACGCCGGTCTTCGGCCGCGGCGAGGGATTGCCGGCGCAGTTCCGGGGGTACGTCGCCGACGGCGAGCCGGTGGAGCGGGGTGAGCCGGTCCGGGGGCAGCGGATCCGGCCGGGCGGACGATGAGTCGGCGCCGGGGGTGCGACGTCGCTTCGCGCCCCCGGCGCCGTTTCTTCATCTCGCCCGTGGTGGGTTGCGGTCCAGCTCCAGGACGGTGGCGAGCACGGTCCGGACGGCGGCGGCATAGAAATCCGGCTGGATGCCGTCGAACTCGTCGCTCGGCCGGTGGTAGTCCTCGTGGTCCTCGACGCCGAAGTACAGGAACGGGATCCCCGCGGCGTGGAACGCTCCGTGATCGGACGCGCTGGTCCAGTCCTGGCCGGGCGGCAGGTCGGGCGAGTCATGTCCCATGAGGAGCCGGACCGGGGCCCGTTCGGCGATCCGCTCGACCACGGGCTTGAGGAATGGGTAGTGGTACGTCCCGGCGACGTAGAGCTCGCCCGCGTCGTTCCGGCCGACCATGTCCATGTTCACGTTGATGAGGATGGCGTCGAGGGGGATCGGGGGCGTGCGCACGAAGGCGCGGGCGCCCTGCAACCCCATTTCCTCGGCGTCGAGGGCCGCGAAGACGATGGAATGTGCGGGCCTGTGCTCGCGGAAGTAGCGGGCGAGCGCGAGGAGCGCGGCCGTGCCCGAGGCGTTGTCGTCTGCGCCGTTGTAGATCGAGTCCCCGGCTTCGTCGGGCCGCCCGATTCCGACGTGGTCGAAGTGGGCGGTCAGGACGATGTAGCGCTCGGGGTGCTCAGTCCCGCGGACCATGCCGACGACGTTGGTCCCCCGGTACTCGGCGCTGTCGCGCCGGCCGATGAAGGTGAACTCCTGGGTGTAGCCGTCGCCGACGGGCTCGAGGCCGATCTCGCGGAACGCGGCGAGGATGTACTCGCGGGC
>VSDC01000558.1:0-1606 GCA_047459275.1 Gemmatimonadota bacterium | reverse complement strand
TGGCTCGCGCCCGTGCTCTTAACCAGCTTACCGATCACGTTCGCGCCCTGCGCCGTGAACCAGATGTTGCCGTGCTGGTCGAAGGCGAGCGTGTGCGGATCGCGGATCGCCGGGTCCGGCATCGGGTACTTCGTGACCTGCCCGGTGTTCGGGTCCATCTTCCCGATGTGCCCCACGAGGTTCCCCGAGTACCAGAGCGTGCCGTCGGTGTCGACGATCACGTTGTGCGGCCCGGTCCCCGGCTCCAGGTCGTGGCGCCAGAACTCGCCCGACCTCGGGTCGAGCGCGCCCACGTAGTGGCCGCGCTGGCCGACGAACCAGACGCGATACCGGCCGTCGACGTACGGGTCACGCGGGCGCGTGTTCTCCCACGGCACGTTCCACTCGACGATCTCCACCTTGATCGGATCCGCGGCAGTGTCGGGCCCGGCTTCCACCGCGAACCAGACCAGCGGGATCATCAGGAGCGCTGCTGAGCCCTTCATGACGACCTCCTCGTTGAATGGGTGAGGGGTGCATCTCCGGGGTGAGGTTCACTCCCTATAGACGCGGGAGACGCGCGATGTGCTGATCCCTCTCCTCTTACCTTGACCGCCTCCGCCCCGCGACGGTCACGCACATGAGGATGGATCGTTTGCGCCGCGCTCGCAGTATACGATACCTTGACTTCGTTCGGGAACGTCCTTTCGGGCCGCCGACCGGGCTCACCAGCCGACCGGGTTAGATACCATGAAGCAGTACGCACGCAGTGTCGTCCTCGTCCTCGCCCTGGGCATCACTTTCGTCCTGGGCGGCTTCCTCCTCCCCGGCTCCGACCGGCAGTCGGGACCACAGCTCTTCCGCGATGTCCTGTCCATTGTCGCCCACCGGTACGTCGACAGCCTGGACGCGTCGGCGCTGTACGAGAAGGCGGCGATCGGGCTCATCGGCGAGCTCGGCGATCCTTACGCCGCGCTCTACACGCCCGAGCAGATCGAGTCGTTCACGATCGCCCACGAGGGACACTACGGCGGCGTCGGGATGCTGGTCGGCAGCAGCGAGGGCTACGCGATCGTCGAGCGGGTGTTCCCGAACACGCCCTCGGAGCGGGCAGGGATCCAGGTGGGAGACCTGATCGTCTCCGTCGACGGCGAGCCGACCAAGGGCTGGCCGCTCGAGAAGGTGACCGGCAAGCTCAAGGGCGAGCCGGGCACCGACGTGCGCGTCGGCATCGCCCGGCGCGGCGTCGTAGAACCGTTCGACGTGCAGATGACGCGCGCCGAGATCCACATCCCGGCCGTGCCCTTCGCCATGGTCCTCGACGACGGGACCGGCTACATCCCGCTCCTGCAGTTCAGCGAATCGGCATTCGAAGAGGTGGAGGCCGCTCTCCGCGACCTGCAGGCCAAGGGCGCACGGCGTCTCGTCCTCGATCTGCGTGGGAACGGTGGCGGCATCGTCGACGACGCCATCGAGATCGCCGGGCTCTTCCTCCCCCGGGGCTCGCTCGTCGCACGGCACTGGGAGCGTGGCGGCCGCGAGCTCGAGTACCATACGGCGAAAGAGCCGGTCGCGCCCGACCTGCCCCTCGTCGTCCTCATCGATCAGTGGTCCGCCTCGGCCTCCG
>VSDC01000084.1:0-7877 GCA_047459275.1 Gemmatimonadota bacterium | reverse complement strand
AGCGGCGCGACCAATGGTCGCGCCGCTTCACTTGCGCGCCTCTCCCCGCTTCACCTCGTCCCAGAGCCGGTCCAGCTCCTCGAGCGACGCCTCTCCCAGCTCGATGGCGCGCTCGGCGGCAAGGCGTTCGAGCGCCTCGAAGCGGGCGCTGAACTTCCGGTTCGCCCTTTGCAGGGCGGCGAGGGCGTGGGCGCCGGCGAGGCGGGCGAGGTTCACGACGGCGAAGAGGAGGTCGCCGAGCTCCTCCTCCAGGGCGGGGGAGGGCTCCGCTTCCAGCGCCTGTCGGACCTCCTCCAGCTCCTCTGCCACTTTCTCGAACGCGCCGCGGGCATCGGCCCAATCGAAGCCGATCGCGCTCACCCGTTCCTGGATGCGGTGCGCGCGGGACAGCGGATCGAGCCCGCGGGGGAGGTCCGCAAGGATCGAGCGGCGCGGGCCGCGCTCCTCGGCCTTGAGCGCCTCCCACGCCACCGCTTCGCCATCCCCGTAGATATGGGGGTGGCGACGTCGCATCTTTTCCTCGAGGCGGCTCACGACCGCTTCCGCGTCGAACGCGCCGCGTTCCTCCGCGAGCACGATCTGGAACGCGATGTTGAGGAGCAGGTCCCCGAGCTCGCCGACCAACGCATCGTCGTCGCCGTCGCCGATGGCCTCGGCGACCTCGTGCGCCTCCTCGAGGAGGTAGGGGATGAGTGACGTCGGCGTTTGTGCTGCGTCCCAGGGACAGTGGACTCGGAGGAAGCGGACCAGCTCGAGGGCCCGGTCCAGGCTCGGTCGCGAGGGGCCGGCCGAAGGGTTGTCTTCGGTGGAAATCGCTACTTCTCCGGACTAGGTGAACTTGCGCTAACCTCAAGAGTGATCTATACTACGGCCTCTTTGTCGCCTATGTCAATCGGCACCGAAACTCGCGCGTGGGTGGAGGTCGACATCTCGGCCATGCGCGAGAACTTTCGAACGGTCCGCGACGCCGTCGGACCCGGTGTGGCCGTGATCGCCATGGTCAAGGCCGACGGGTACGGGCTCGGCGCCCGGCACGTGGTGCGTGCGTTCGAGCCGATGGATCCGTGGGCCTACGGGGTCGCGACGGCTGAGGAGGGGATCGAGCTGCGGCGCCTGGGCGTGACGCGGCCTATCCTGGTGCTCAGTCCGCTCCCCGTGGACACGTACGCCGAGGCCGCCCGAGCGCGCCTCACGCCGGCGATCTCGGACCTGGATGCGCTCGACCGGTGGGCGGCCGCGACCTCGATGGTCGACGGCGGCGGCGATTTCCACGTCGAGATCGACACCGGCATGGGCCGGTGTGGTTTCGACTGGCGTGACACGTCGAACTGGGCCGCCGCGATCCGCTCGCGGCTGTCGCCTTCGCTGCGCTGGGCCGGCGTCTTCACGCACTTCCACGGCGCGGACGCCCCGGACCGGGTGTACACAGTTACGCAGTGGGAGCGTTTTCGTGATGCGCTCGAGCAACTCCCGGTCTCGCGCGAGGACCTGATCATCCACGCGGCGAACAGCGCGGCGGCGCTGCGCTTCCGGGAGTTCGCGGCGGATGCGGTGCGTCCGGGGATCTTCCTCTACGGCGGCGACCCGGCGCCGGGGCTGGGGCTCCCGCGCCCGCGTCCCGTCGTCGCCGTGAAGGCTCGCATCGTGCTGATCCGTGACGTCGCACCGGGGACCACGGTCGGCTACGGCGCCACGCACGTCGCGCGGCGCTGGGAGCGCTGGGGGACGCTCGGCATCGGCTACGGCGACGGCGTGCGCCGGGCCCTCGGGAACCACTGCGATGTGATCGTGCGCGGGCGTAGGGTCCCCGTGGTCGGACGGATCTCCATGGACCTGACGGTGGTAAACCTGACCGACGTGCCGGACGCGCGTGTCGGCGACGTGGCGACGCTGATCGGGTCCGATGGCGACGCGGAGATCACCCTCGAGGAGGTGGCCGCGCACGCCGGCACGATCAGCTACGAGATCCTGACGGGGCTGACGCCCAGGCTCCCGCGCGTGGAACGTGGAAATGCCATCGATGGATGAACTGATCCGGGCTGCGGAGACGGCGCGGTCGCGCGCCTACGCGCCCTACTCGCAGTTCAGGGTGGGCTGCGCCCTCGAGGCCGAGGATGGCTCGGTTTACCTCGGTTGCAACATCGAGAATGCGTCCTACCCTGCGACGATGTGCGCCGAGCGCGTCGCGCTGGGCGCGGCCGTGGCCTCGGGGCGGCGATCCTTTCGACGCCTCGTCCTCCTGACGGACGCGCCGACCCCGGCCAGCCCGTGCGGGGTGTGCCGGCAGGCGCTGTCCGAGTTCGCGCCCTCGCTGGAGATCGTGTCGCTCGGCGCCGAGCGGGGCGAGGCGCGCTGGTCCCTCGAGGAGCTGCTTCCGGCTCGCTTCGATCTGGAAACGGGAACGACCGCCGCCCGCGCGGCGGGGGAGTGAAGGATTGCGGATGCTGAAACGGTGGTCACTGGGGTGCCTGGCCGCGGTCGTCCTGGCCGGATGCGCCGATGAGAGCCCGGTCGGACTCGACCCGATCGTCCCGCCCGGGGTGGTGCGCAGCTTCGAGATCGTGCTCGACGCTGATCGCTTCCTGGTCATGGACACGTCCATCACGGGGTTCTCGACCGCGGCCGGGAGCGGGTACGGCGTCGTGGCCAACGCCCACGCAGGTGTGTTGAACGCGCACACGCTGCTGCGAGCGGCGCTCCCGCTCCGCAGCGTGACGTACCGGGACACCGCCGGCGTCGCGAAGAACGACACGCTGCCGATCATCATCGGCGGTGAGCTGATCCTCAAGGTCGACACGCTCCAGGGCCGGACCTCGGGGCCGGTCTCGCTCGCGCTCTATCGGATCGCCGAGGAGTGGGACCCGCGCTCGGCGACGTGGTCGCTCCGGGTCGACAGCGGAGACGTATCACTCCCCTGGTCCACGCCGGGGGGCAGCCGGGGCGAGTTCGTGGCCAGAGCGGATCTCTCCGACGATACCACGGAGGTCGGGATCCCCGTCGACTCGGCCACGCTCGCGCTGTGGTCCGACACCCTCAATGCCTCCCGGGGCGGGCTGATCGTGTCCGAGACGCCCGGCTCGCGCCTGCGGTTCAACGGGTTCCAGCTCGTGGTCCACGCGAGGCCATCGGCCCGGCCGGACACGGTCGTCATGGACACCGTCCAACTGAACGGCCTGACGTTCGTCTACGACCCGGTCCCCACATACGACGGTGCGATGTACGTGGGCGGGACGCCGAACTGGCGCTCCTACCTGCGTCTGCGTGAACGCCTCGATACGCTGACCTTCGAGATGCCGTGCGAGGACGGCGAGACCTGCACGTTCCGCCTGGGCGATGCGAACATCAATTACGCCGGCCTGGTGTTCACGCCCGTCACGCCTCCGGCCGGCTTCGCTCCGGACGACACGGCGCGAATATTCTTCTACCGTGTCCTGGGCGGAGGGACGGTCCCGCTCGCTCGTGCGCCGATCGCGCCGATCTCGAGTGATTTGATGTCGCAGCTCCTGGTGCCCCCGGCATCCTTCGCTTCGGGCGAGGCGGCGGAAGTCGGGTTCACTCGGCTACTCCGGAACCTCCTCGCGACGATGGCTTCGAATCAGGACGCGACGCCGATCACGCTGGCGATGCTCGACGCGACGTCGGGCACGAAGTTCGGCATTGCGGCCTTCGCGCCCATCGACGCGGGTGACGCCGCGCCCAGGCTCAGACTCATCGTCTCTGTCATCGATCAGGATCGGGTCCGATGAAGCGTAGCTTCCCGCTCGCGATCGTTCTCGCGCTGGCCATTGTGCAACCGGCTTCGGCTCAGTCGATATTCGCCAGTCAGGGGCTCGGCGCGCCCGTGCCCACTGCGGATGCACGCACCCGCGCCATCGGCGGCATCGGCATCGGGCTGCAGGGCCACAGCCCGTCGCTGATCAACCCCGCGGAAGCCGCCGATTTCGGCGTCCGCGGCCTCGCCGTGTCGCTGCAGTCGGCGAACCATTCCATCGACGTCGACGGCCACCGGGCGGATTTCGGGGCGAACCGCTTCCCGATGCTGCAGGTCATTTATCCGGTCGGCGAACGTTCCACTTTCACGGTCGGATACGGCGGCTTCCTCGATCAGACCTGGGCCGTGTTCTCCGATCGGACGGACATCATCGGCGGAGAGGAGGTCCCGGTTCGTGACCGCATCGAGTCGGACGGCTCGATCTCGCAGTTCCAGCTCGGCGTGGCGTACGCCCTCACGCCGGAGCTGTCCATCGGCGTCGCCGGCGGGCTGTACGCGGGCGGGCTCGACCGCTCCATCACCCGCGAGTTCATCGACGACCGGGGGCCCGTCGTGGACTCCTTCACGACCGCCATGTCCTGGAGCCAGCGCGCTCCGTTCGCGAGCGCGGGCATTCGCTGGGACATCGCGTCGCTGCTGCGCCTGTCCGGCAGCGTTACATGGGCCGGTACGCTGAAGGCGAAGGGCGAGACCGCGGCGTCGGAAGACTTCGAGGTCGATATGCCGCTCCAGGTCGCTGCGGGGCTCAGCGCGTACCTGTCGCCCCGGCTCCTGGCGTCGGCGTCGGGCCGCTGGTCGGGGTGGAGCGCCTCCAGCAACACTACGCCCTTCGGCGAGGTCTCGGACACCTGGGAAGTGGGAGGCGGCCTCGAGTGGGAGCTGCTGACTTTCGACACCCGGGTGGTCCCGCTCCGCGTCGGTTATCATTACGTCCAGTTCCCGTTCCGCGTCGACGGAGAGACGCCGAGCGAGCGGACGTTCGCTTTCGGCAGCGGGCTCCGCTTCAGCCCCGGCCCGGCCGGGTATCGGGCGGGCCTCGACGCGGCGGTCGAGCGGGGGAGCCGTAGCGGCGGCTTTACCGAGGACTTCTGGCGGTTTACCGTGTCGCTCTCCGTGTTCGGCCAGTGATCCCCCGGACGACTTCGGGGTAGCAGCCATGCCGAACCGTCACGATCAACCATGGAACCGCCCCGGCGAATGATGCACGGTACCCGAGAGCGTAAGAAGGCCTACGTCGAAACATATGGGTGCCAGATGAACGTGGCCGACGGCGAGCTGATGCAGGGCATCCTCGCCGCCCAGGGCTACGATCTGGCAGCCACGCCCGACGAGGCCGACGTCATTCTGGTCAACACCTGCGCGATCCGGGAGCACGCCGAGCAGCGCGTGCTCGGCCGTGTCGCGCAGCTCAACAAGGTGAAGCTGGCGCGCCCGGGGGTGGTGCTCGGCGTGACCGGGTGCATGGCGCAGCGCATGGGGCACTCGCTCCTGGAGAAGGCGCCCTATGTGGACCTGGTCATGGGGCCCGACGGGTACCGCCGGCTCCCGGAGGTGCTGGCGAAGCTCGGGGCGGCGGACGCGGGGGAGAGGGCGAAGGGCTCGCCGGAGGCGGGGTCGGCGGCCGGAGCAGGCGCGGAGGCCCGTTCTTCGGCTTCGGTCGGTTCCGCGGCGTCGGCCGGCTCTGCGGCCTCCGGCGGCGGAGCCACATCGTCCACCGCACCATCCGCGCCCGGCCGGCGGCCGCTCCGGGCCCTCCCGGTGCTCGGCGTCGCCTCGGCCGCGGACGCGCCGCGCGCCGGCGACGGCCGGATCGCCATCCTGGATTTCGAGGCGAACGAGAACTACGAGGGCCTCCAGGTCCGGCGCGGCTCGAAGGTCTCGGCCTGGGTCCCGATCCAGCGCGGGTGCAACTACCGCTGCACGTACTGCATCGTGCCGTACGTGCGCGGGCCGGAGAAGAACCGGGACCCGCAGCAGATCCTGGCCGAGGTACGCGACATCGTCGCCCAGGGGATCCCCGAGGTGGTGCTCCTGGGCCAGACCGTCAACTCGTACCGGCATGGCGACTGGGACTTCCCGAGGCTACTGCGCGAGGTCGCGCGGGTGGACGGGATCCGGCGAGTCCGCTTCACCTCGCCGCACCCGAACGACGTCACGCCGGAGCTCGTGGAGGTCATGGCCGAGGAGCCCACGGTCTGCAAGCACCTCCACCTCCCGGTCCAGTCGGGGCACAACCGCACTCTCAAGCGGATGCTTCGGCGCTACACCGTCGAGGCGTTCCTCGAGAAGGTCCGGATGGTCCGCGAGGCGATCCCGGACATCGCGCTCTCGACCGACGTCATCGTCGCCTTCCCGGGCGAGACCGAGGAGGAGTACGAGGCGACGCTCGACCTCATGCGCACGGTGCGCTTCGACGACGCGTACCTTTACAAGTACTCCGCGCGTGAAGGCACGCCGGCCACGCGTCTGCCCGCCGAGCAGTTCATTCCCGAGGACGTGGCGCAGGCGCGGCTGGAACGGATCATCGAGATCCAGCGCGCGATCCAGGCGGAGATCAACGCCTCCGAGGTCGGCCGTGTGGAGGAGGTCCTGGTCGAGCGCCTCGCCCGGAGCGAGGGCGACGTCCTCGGTCGCACCGACCGGAACAAGATGGTCGTCTTCCCGGGCGACGCCTCGCTCGTCGGCCGGTTCGTCCGGGTCGAGCTCACGGACACGACCGGAGCGACCTTCATCGGGCATCGGGTGGGCGAGGAAGCGCTGCTCCAGACAGCCTGATCCGCGGGGGGCGGCGTGATCCGCCCCCTGAGCCGTATCGCCATCACCTTCGCTTTATCCGTCGTCGGCGGCCTGCGTGCCGCCGACTTCGTCTCCGATCCACTCCTCCTGCTCCTCGGCGCCGCGGCGGCGGGGGCTTTTCTGACCGGGCTCCGGCCCCGCGCGCTGGGCGCGCTGATCGGCATTGCCGGCGCCGGGCTGGGCGCGATCACCGCCGATTCTGTTCGCGGCGACTGCCTCTTTCGTCTCCCAGATGGCGCACGCGTTCAGGTTCTGGGGACGCTCGCGGCGCACCCGGATCCGAGCGGCGCCGCCGAAGTCCGCGCGGCCGCGCTCGTCGTGGCGGGCTCGTCGCGGCGATGCGGTTCCAGGATCCTGGTCCGCGCGGACGAAGGTGCGTGGGTCGGCGCGGGCGGCGGCGCCCGCATCCGCGTCGCGGGTCGCTGGCTCGCCTTCCCGCCCGACGGGGGCTCGCTGCGCCGCCCCCGATGGGCCGGGACGCTCGTCGCCGACTCCGTCGTCGTGCTGCGCCCGCCGTCCGTGCGGAGCGAGCCCGCGGCGACGCTGCGGGGACGCGCGCAGGAGCGGATCGGCCGCCTCTTCCCCGATCACGCCGGCCTCGTCGAAGCGCTCATCCTCGCGCAGCGCGGCGGGATCGATCCGGCGATCCGCGACCGGTTCGCCCGTGCCGGCCTCGCCCACCTCCTCGCCATCTCCGGGCTCCACGTCGGGATCATCGCCGGTGTGCTCTTATTGATCGGGCGGGTCATGCGCCTCGGCGCGCGCTGGACCGCGATCGCGGCGTTTGCGTGCACGGTCGGCTACGTGCTGTTCATCGGCGCGCCGCACCCCGCCATGCGCGCGGCGCTGCAGCTCGGGCTCATCACGGCGTCGCGGCGGCTCCAGCGTCCATCCGACCGCTACACGCCGCTCGCCGCCATCGCGATCTTCCTCGTCGCCCTGGACCCACTCGCGATCCTCGAGCCGGGGTTCCAGCTCTCGTTCGCCGGCGTGGCGGGGCTCATCGCCCTGCGCAGGCGATTCCTGACGGCGCTCTCCTTCTTTCGCGTCCGCTACCTCCAGGACTCCCTCGCCACCAGCATCGCCGCGACGATCGCGACCGCGCCGATCACGGCGCTCCACTTCGGCAGCATCGCGCCCATCGGGATCGTATCGAACGTCGTGGCGATCCCGGTCGTCGGCGCGGCGGTGCCGGCCGTGGCGGCCGCCCTCGCGGTCGGCGCGGTCCACGAGGGCGCCGGCCGTTTCCTCGCCGACGGCGCCGCGCTGCTCCTGGACGTACTGTGTTTGACCGCCGCGTGGGCCGCGG
>VSDC01000557.1:0-1617 GCA_047459275.1 Gemmatimonadota bacterium | reverse complement strand
GTGGAGCCGGGCACCGCCATGCCGGACCTCGGCGTCGACACCGCCGCGGCGCGGCACATGGCCGCCTACCTCTTCACGCTCCGGCTCGAGAACCCGATCGGCCCGCCTCACCCGCTCCCGCTCCGGTGGCTCGAGGCGCTCCTCCCCGCCGGCTCGCACCAGCGATCGGCGTCGGGGCCGCCGACCTCGGCGCCACCGACCCCTGGGCCATCGACCGCCGCGCCACCGACGCCCGGGCCCTCGGCGTCCCGGCCGCCCACGCCGCGGCCACCGACGCCCGGGAGCTGAACCGCCCGTCCCATGGAACTCCTCGACTTCGACCGGTACCCCCTCTGGCTCAACCTCGTCCTGACGGCGACGGCGGCGGCCGCGGTCTGGGTCGCCGGCACCCGTCTGGCCCGCGAAGCGGACGCCATCTCCAAGCGGACCGGCGCGGGGGAGGCGTTCGTGGGTCTGATCCTCCTCGGCGCCATCGTCTCGCTCCCCGAGCTGAGCACGTCGATCACGGCCTCGTGGATGGGGAACCCGAGCTTCGCCGTGTCCACCCTCGTCGGCGGCATTGCCGCCGTCATGGTCGCGCTCGCCGTCGTCGACGCGATCGCCCGCGACCAGCCCGTCTCCTCCGATGTCCGGCACCCGATCGTCCTGTTCCAGGGCGTGCTCACGGTGCTCTTCCTCGTCGTCGCCGCCGCAGGCATGGTCGTAGGCGACGTCGCCGTCGTCTTCTGCGTCGGCGCGTGGTCGACCGCGCTCTTCGTGCTCTACCTCCTCTTCGTGTTGCTCGTCCAACGATACCAGCGTCGGGAGCCGTGGGTCGTCGGGGAAGAAATGCGGGCGAGCATCCGGCGCCCGCCGGAAGGCGGCGGGGAGGAAGAGCGAGATGGGCGCGACCGGCGCCCTCTCTCGCGCATTGTCCTCGCCACGGCCATCTCCGCCGTCGTCACCCTCGCGGCCGGGATCGTGCTCGCAGGAGCCGGAAATGCGATCGCCGACCAGACCGGACTCGGCGCCGGATTCGTCGGGATGCTCATCGGCGGCATCGCCACCTCGCTCCCCGAGGCGACGACCTTCTACGCCGCCGTCCGGATCCGTCAGTACGAGCTTGCCTTCGGCGACGCCTTCGGCACCAATCTCTTCTCCACCATGGCGATCTTCGCCGCCGACCTCGCCTATCGCGGCGGCCCGGTCCTCGCCGAGGTGGGAAGGTTCGGCCTGCTCGCGACCCTCCTCGGGATCGCCGTCAACGCGACCTATCTCGCCGGGTGCATCGAACGACCCAACCGAAAGGTGCTCGGGATGGGCGTGGACTCGCTCGTCGTGCTCGCGACCTACGTGGGCGGGCTGTTCCTGCTCTACCGGATGCGGTGAGGGACGCTCTTACGCGCGCAGGGCGCGCCCAGGATGTCGAAAAAGCGTGTACACCGTTGGCGAGCTGGTGCAGCGTGGCTCCGGACCGGCGCGGCGCGCCGCGGCGAGGGGCCGCGGGGATGCGGAGACTCGCGCCGGGAGGCGACCGCGGTAACTCTCCGCCGGGAATCAACCGCAGCAACTCCCCGGCGGGCACTGAACGCGGTACGCGGCGGTTGGCTGGGCGGTTACACGCGCGACCGTCCACAC
>VSDC01000083.1:0-7898 GCA_047459275.1 Gemmatimonadota bacterium | reverse complement strand
CGCCGAAGAAGTAAGACGACGATCCGGGGATGTCGGTAATCCTCTTCGCGATCAGGCCGCCGGTGCAGCTCTCGGCGAGGGCGAGGGTGAGCCCGCGTTGGCGGAGGGCGGCGCCGACGACGGCGGCGAGGTCGTCGCCGTCGGTCCCGTAGACGTAGCTGCCGAGGCGCTCGCGGAGCATGGCCTCGGCCTCGTCCAGGCGCCGGGCCGCTTCGGCGGCATCGAGGGCGCCCCAGGACGTGAGCCGCAGGTCGACGCCGGTGACGCGCGGCAGGTAGGCGATGGTGAGAGGGCGGATCGCGTCGGCGATGTCCGCGATCCGGTCGGCGACGACGGCCTCGGCGATCCCGGTCGTGCGGAGCACGCGGTGCACGAGCGGCCGGGCGCCCTCGGGCCAGCGGCGCCGCAGGAAGGGGAGCGCGTACGCGTCGAAGATCCGCTCCATCTCGAGGGGCACGCCCGGGAGGACGACGACGAAGCGGCCGGCATCGTCCTCGAGGGCGAAGCCGGGCGCGGTCCCCCAGTCGTTCGGGAAGACCGTGGCGCCCTCGGGAAGCTCGGCCTGCACGCGATTGCGCTCCGGCATCTCCCGCCCCAGCTCGGCGAAGCGGGCGCGGATCCGTGCGAGCGCATCCTCGTCGAGGCGGAGCCGGCGCCCGAAGACGCGGGCGACGGCGGGGCGCGTCAGGTCGTCCGAGGTCGGGCCGAGCCCGCCGGTGCAGACGACGGCGCCGGTCCGGTCGAGGGCCTCGCGGACCGCCCGGACTATGTCCTCCTCATCGTCGCCCACCGTCGCCCGGCGAGCCACGCGGACGCCGAGCTCGCCGAGACGCCTGGACAGCCACGGGGCGTTGGTGTCGACGATGTCGCCCAGGAGGAGCTCGTCTCCGATCGAGAGGAGCTCGACGGCGGGCACCCGCTGGCTCACGCAGCCTCCCTCACCATGGCGCGCCAGCTCCAGAGATAGACGACGAGGGAGTAGACGGTGAGCACGACGGCGACGAGGAGCACGAGGGCGAGGACGACACCGTGGAAGGCCTGCCAGAAGTCCCAGAACGACCCGGCCCACCGCGCCCGGTGCGCCTCGGTCTGGAGCGCGTACCAGAGGAGGATCGCGCCGCTGGCGATGTTCTGGGAGAGCGCCTTCCACTTCCCCGACTTGCCTGCGGGCACGACGGCGCCGCGCTTCGCGGCCACCACGCGCATGATGGTGATCAGCAGCTCGCGCCCGAAGACGACGATCAGGACCCAGAGCGGCAGGACGCCCCAGATCGGGAGCGGCCCCACGGGCCCCGAGCGGTGGGAGAGGATGTAGAACGGGACGAACGTGGCGACGAGGAGCAGCTTGTCGGCGAGCGGATCCATCAGCTTGCCGAAGTCGCTGATCCACCCGTGCTTTCGCGCCAGGTACCCGTCCCAGAGGTCCGAGACCGCGGCTACCAGGAAGAGGACGAACGCGAGGAGCCGCGCGCCGAAGCTCGGGACGAAGACCAGGATCGCGACAACGGGCGCGAGGAGGACGCGCCCGACGGTGATCACGTTGGGGAGAGTGCTGCGATCCAGCAGCGACATCGGGCTCAGCTCAAAGACTGGATGACGAGTTTGCTCACCGCCTTGAGCGTGTCGAAGACCCCGGTCCCCTTGATCGCGACCGCCTCGAAGTCCGGGAGACCGCCAGGGTTGAGCTGTGCTCGCAGCTCCTCGACCGGCACCGCATCCGGCAGGTCGCGTTTGTTGTACTGGATCACCAGCGGCACCTTCGCCGGGTCGTAACCGTACTCCTGGAGGTTCTCGTACAGGTTCTGGAGCGACGCGATGTTGGCGTCCATCCGGTCCGCCTTGGAGTCGGCGACGAAGACGACGCCGTCCACGCCCTTCAGGATGAGCCGCCGGCTGGCGTTGTAGTATACCTGCCCGGGCACGGTGTACAGGTGGAACCGGGTCTTGAAGCCGCGGATGCTCCCCAGGTCCACGGGGAGGAAGTCGAAGAAGAGCGTGCGCTCCGCCTCCGTGGCCAGAGAGATGAGCTTTCCGCGGGTCTCCGGGTTGACCCGTTGATATATGTACTCGAGGTTCGTGGTCTTTCCGCAGAGGCCGGGCCCGTAGTAGACGATCTTGCAGTTGATCTCCCGGCTCGCGTAGTTGATCATCGACATCGCCCGCCCCCCTACTCGCTGAAGAGGCGGTCGATCTCGCTCGCGGCCGCAGCCGCCCAGTCGGCGGCCAGCGACTCGCCCGGCTCGGGGGCGCGTTGCGCCGCCTCGGCGAAGAGCGCGGCCAGCGCCGGTGTCACCTCGCGCGCCTTGAGGCGGACGAGCCCGAGCGTTGTATCGGTGTCGAAGACGGCGGCCAGGACCGCATCGCCGTCCACATCGGTCAGGAACATCGATCGCGTTTCCCCCTGGTGCACCAGCGACGAACACTCTTTCTCGCCCATGAGGCGGGCGAGCTGGTCGCTGGCGGCGAAATCCGCGGCGGCCAGAGAGGCGAAGGCGACGCCGTCGATCCCCTCGGTCTGGCCGGCCATGGTGAGCAGCCGGCCGGTGCGGTCCATGAGGACGGCGCACCGTGCGCCCGCGGCCTCGACGAAATCGAGGAGAAGCGCATCGAGGCGTTCGAGATCTTCGCGCCCGAGCGACCGAGATTGTCCGTGACTCATCCCGCGACTCCTGAGGCGGCCTCAGCCATACGGCGCTCCATACGGGCCAGGATCTGTTCCGCGCGCCGCCGGAGGAGCGGCCGCGGCTCCCAGGCCACGTAGTCGTGCAGCAGGCGAGCGACGTCGACGCTTGGATCGAGCCCGGCCAGGAAGCCGAGCGCGGCCAGGCGCCGGAGCGGGTGGGGGCTGAATAGATCGCGGCGGTGCCGAGAGATCTGGTCACGCACCAGAAGCGCGCCGAGTGCGCCGATCGCACCGATGATCAGCAGCACGAGCCCCACCACGCGGAGCACGCGCGGCTCCTCCTTCCGCCTCAAGATCCGCTTCTGCTTCATGACCGGGACCACCTACAGTTCTCGCCGACCCGCAAGGGCTTCGGCAATGGTGACGCCATCCGCATACTCCAGGTCGCCACCGACCGGGAGCCCGCGCGCCAGACGCGTGACCCGCACGCCGAGCGGGCGGATCAGCTTCTGGAGATAAACCGCCGTCGCCTCGCCTTCGACGCTCGGGTTCGTGGCCAGGATCACCTCCCGGACCTCCGAGCCCGGCCCGAGCCGCGCGAGGAGCGACTGTATGTTCAACTCGGCCGGCCCGATCCCCTCGAGCGGCGAGAGTCGCCCGCCCAGCACGTGATAGAGTCCGCGGTACTCTCCCGTCCGCTCGATGGCCGGGATGTCCGACGCTTCCTCCACCACGCAGATGAGCGTCGGGTCACGCCGCGGATTCTGGCACAGCGCGCACGGATCCGCTTCCGTCAGGTTGCCGCAGCGCGAGCAGGCACGTACCCGCTCCACCACCCCGTCGAGGGCGCGGGCGAGCCGCCGGACTTCTTCCGGCGGCCGCTTGAGCAGGTGGTACGTGAGCCGAAGCGCGGTCTTGCGGCCGATCCCGGGCAGTCGGGCGAACTCCTCCGCGAGATCGTCGATGACCGACATCAGGGAAAGTTCGGCAGGTTGAAAGGAAGCTGGAATCCGCCGGTCAGCTTCTTCAGCTCCTCCTCGTACAGCCCCTGCGCGCGCTGCTGCGCCTCGGACACCGCCGCGAGCACGAGGTCCTCGAGCATTTCGACGTCCTGCGGGTCGACGACCGCGGGGTCGATCCGGACCTCGCGGATCCGGCCGCGCCCGTCGGCGGTCACGGTGACCATTCCGCCACCGCTGGAAACCGTCACCGTCTTGTTACCGAGCTCCGTCTGGAGCTTGTGCATCTGGGCCTGCACCTGCTGGCCCATCTGTAGAAGCTGCTGCAAGCTCGTCATGATCGCGAACCCGTGCAGGGAAAGTTGCAAGAAGATAGGCGCCGCGCCGAGGGCTCCGCAAGCCATGGCGGAAGCCGCGGACACCGCGCCGGATCACACCTCCTCGAGGTCCCATTCTTGTACCGCCCGGCCCAGGAGGGGTTCCTGCTCCATGAGACGCCGGAGCCGGTCCGCCTTGACCTGTTCGGGCGTCAGTCGCGGAGGCGGCGCGGGCGCCTGGTCCCCCGCCCCGCCCTGGGCGCGCACCTCCAGCGCGATCGTGCGGCCGAGGCGCCGCGCGAGCGCGCCCTCGATCTGCTTCCGGGCCGCCGCGTCCGTGGTCAGCCGCTCGAGCCCCGGCCCCGGCGGAAGCTCCAGGACCAGGCGCTCGGGCGATTCCTCGATCAGGGCCGCGGCTTTGAGGAACACGCCGAGGCCGCGGGGGATGCCGTCCTGGGCAGCCAGCATGGATTGGAACGCGATCGTGGCGCTTTGCGCGGGCTCGGCGGCGCCTGGCGCCGCGGCATCGGCGGTGCTTCGCACCGCGGGGTCGACGCCTTGCGCGGGATCGGCCGCGCCGGGCGGCGCGGGAGCGGCTGTCGCCGCGGGAGCTGCGCTGCGCGCGGGGTCGGCGGCGCTTCGCGCCGCGGGGGCGGCCGGGCCGGCTCCCGGTCCCGGCGCCGGCGCGAGGGCCGCCTTGGCCTGCTCCCAGGCGGCGCGGCCCGCGCCCGGGCCGACTGGAGCGCCAGCGCCAATGCCTCCGCCACCGCCCGTGCCCGCCCATCCGCCTGCGGCATGACCAGCGCCCGCGCTCTCTCCCACGCCCGCCGGCGCCGCGCCGGCCGCGGCGCGCAGGAGATCCTCCAGCTCGACCGTCCGGTCGAGGTGCGCGAAGCGGAGAAGCACCGCCTCGAGGAGGATCCTCGGATTCGCGCTCTTCCGGAACCGGCCGTCGGTGTCGAGCTCGGCCACCTGGGCGAGCATCCGCACCAGGTCGCCGGTCGAGAAGCGGGCGGCCGCGGCCGCGTACGCGTCGCGCAGGTCCTCGCGCACCTCGATGGCATCCGGGCCGTCGAACTTCACGATCATCAGGGTGCGCAGCGCATCGGCCAGGCCGCGGTAGAACTCGGCGAGGTCGTACCCCTCGTCGAGGAGGCGCTGCACGAAGCGGAACACGTCCCCGTGCCGGCGGTCGGCGATGATGCCGAACAGCTCCAGGTACAGTTCCTCGCCCACGAGGCCGAGGACCTGCCGGACGTCGTCAGCGGTGACGGCGCGGTCGGCGGCGAAGGCGAGGACCTGGTCGAGGAGCGAGAGGGCGTCGCGCATCCCGCCCTCGGCGCGACGGGCGATCGGGACGAGCGCGTCGTCCGCGACCTCGATCCCCTCGGCCGCGAGGACCTGGCGCAGGCGCTCGACGATCCCGGCGACGCTCATGCGCCGGAAGTCGAAGCGCTGGCAGCGCGAGAGGATCGGCGGCGCGGCCTGCTGGATGCGCTGCGGCTCCGTGGTCGCGAAGACGAAGACCACCCGCGGCGGCGGCTCCTCGAGGATCTTGAGGAGCGCGTTCCACGCCTCGCGGGTGAGCATGTGGGCCTCGTCGATGATGTAGACCTTGTACCGCCCCTCCTCGGTCGGCGCGTACATCGCCCGCTCGCGCAGGTTGCGCGCGTCGTCGACGCCGCGGTTCGAGGCGGCGTCGATCTCGACGACGTCGAGCGACGTGCGCCCGGCCCAGATCCGCTCGCAGCTCTCGCAGACGCCGCACGGCTCGCCGTCCGGTGCGCGGTTCGGGCAGTTCAGCGCCATCGCGAGCACGCGCGCCGCCGTCGTCTTCCCCACCCCGCGGGGGCCGGTGAAGAGGTACGCGTGGGCGGTGCGCCCGCGCGCGACGGCCGTCTTCAGCGTCTCCGAGACGTGGTCCTGGAGCGCGATCTCGCCGAATCGCCGCGGCCGGTACTGTCTCGCGAGCGCGGTGCGTTGCATGGGGTAGGTGTTAGGGCTTAGGGCTTAGGGCTTAGGTCTCAGGTTTCAGGGCTCAGGGCTCAGGGCCTAGGGCCCAGGGAGATTAGGCCTGGCTCCCGGGTGCGGCAAGCGTCGGGCGTGCCGCGGTGGGTGGTACACCGGCGTGCGGCGGGAGATTCAGGTGGCGTGGGCGTGGCCGGCTTTCGGGGAGGGCATCGGGGCCGGATGCAAAACGCCCCAGGCCGACCGAAGCGACGTCCGCCGCGCTTAGCGCTGCTACCTGCGGGGTCCTGACGCGGTTCACGGGCTCGCGTCCTTCGGGCCTGGGGCGCATCTTGAAGCTAACGGAAGCCGGGTGGAGGGTCAACCGGGGGTAGGCCATGACGGAGGACCAGAACTGGAGAGCGAACCTCATAGAGGATGACGATGCGATCCTCGCCCTGCTCCGCGACGTGCGCCGCGTCGCGGTGCTGGGGATCAAGCCGGAATCGGAATCGGGGAAGCCGGCCCACTACGTCCCGGCGTACCTCAAGGGCGCGGGGCTCGAGGTGGTGCCGGTCCCCGTGTACTACCCGGACGTCGAGGAGATCCTGGGCGAGCGCGTGTATCGCAGGGTCTCGGACATCCCAGGGCCCATCGATCTGGTCGACGTGTTCCGTCGCCCAGGCGACATCACACCGCACCTCCCGGACCTCCTCGAGAAGCGGCCCCGGATCGTCTGGTTCCAGTCCGGGATCCGCAACGATGAAGCGGCCGCGACGCTGGCCCGGGCGGGGATCCTCGTCGTCCAGGACCGCTGCCTGATGGTCGAGCACCGCAGGGCCGTGCGCGAGGGGATCGTGTGAGGCGATCGCGGCCGGGACACGGGCGCAAGTCGGGGCGAGGCTGGAGGTTCCACGACACCATTGCGCGGAGGCGATCCGGCACGGATATTGCCCTCGAACTCCACGCCCCGGAGTTCCCGTTCGCCGTCGGTATGGATCAGACAACCTCCAGTTCCCAATTGCGTACGACGTGGTACGCACCCATGGTCGCCCGGCGCGACCTGGCCGATGCGCGCCCGTACTGGCTCAGGCGTGCGGGGGCGCGCCCGGACAACCGCGCCCCCGGGGCCGCTGACCGTCCTTCCATCCTTCTCATCGACTCCGTCGAGCGTCGGATTCGACGCCTTGGATACGATCCGATCCGGACCTTCGATGCGCAGCGCCGCTGGCGGCTGGAAGCGGCCGGCGTGGTGATCGCCGAAGGCGGGAGCCTGGACGAGCTCTCCCGCGCGGCCCATGCCTGGCTGGAGGCGCGTCGGAGTCCGGAATAGCGCGACGCCGCGCACCACACGTTCTCCCCGGAGGGCCCGTATGCCGCTCGTGTTCGGCCACTGCGATTCCCGTGTCGAGGAATACGGCATCGCCGTATGGCGCTGGTTGCTGCGGACGGTGCTCGAGCGTTGGCCGGCCGCCGACGTTCGCTACCGCGCCTACGCCGGCGCCAACCACAGGCACTGGCGCGTCGTACTCCCGACCGGCCAGCAGTTCACGCTGGCCATGACGGACGACACGCTCGAGGCACTCGGGCCGGACGCGATCAGCGCACGGCTCGAGGCGGCGGGGTGGCCCGACCGCGCCCTCGAGCTCCCTTCGGCCGGCGTGCTCCTCGACCGGGACGGCACGCTGGTCACGTGGGAGCCTCGCGCCGGCGCCGTCAGCGCCTGATGGCGCCGCTGATGGCGCGGCGGCGCTACTCCAGCCGCCACGCATCCTCGACGTGCTCGAGCCGCCAGCCGCCCGAACCGCTGGGGTACAGGGCGATGGCATCGAAGCGGTAGACGTCTCCCCGGCGGCCGTGGCGGGCGATCCACGCCCGAGCGACGGTCGCGATCTCCGCGCGCTTGGCCCGGGTGACCGCCTCCAGCGGGTGGCCCCACCCGGGTCCGGCGCGCGCCTTCACCTCCACGAACGCCACCACCCTGCCGCGCCTCGCGACGAGGTCCACCTCCTTCCGCCCCACCCGGAAGTTTCTGGCCAGGATCGTCCATCC
>VSDC01000556.1:0-1620 GCA_047459275.1 Gemmatimonadota bacterium | reverse complement strand
TGCGCGAGCACGCCGTAGCGGGCCGTGGAGAGCCCGACGGCGGCGAGCTCTTCGTCGAGCCAGGCCTCGAGTTCCTGAGCCGCGCGTAGGAATGCGAGCACGCGCGGCGCGCCGGTTGCGATGTCGTACTGCACTGAATTATTCATACCTGAACCATAACCGCGCCGCGCCGCCACGGTCAAGCCGGGGCGGTACGGCAAAACCACGCATCGAAACGCGTCAGGCCACGCCCGGCGCGGAGTCAAACCACCCGCCGGCATGGTCAAACCGCGCGCCAGTATGGGGGTGGAACCCCGTGCTGACACGGTCGAACCATGGACCGGCTCTTGCGGCGCCGGCCTGCCGTCAACGGATTGGAGATCCCGCCATGAACGAGACCTTGAGAACGGAACCGCGGCCGATCCCTGCTCTCCGTGCCTGGGCCGTCGTCGCCTGCGCCGCAGCGGCAGCAATGGCCGCCCACGCGTGCCGGACCGGCCCCGGGGACGAAGTCGTGCCGCCCACGGCCGATGCGCCCGGCCCGGGAGGCGGCGCGGGCGAGTGCCGGCCGCTGGAGACGCGACCGCCGAACGCGGAGGGACAGAGGCCGGCCTTCGAGGGACAGACGCGGGCCTGCGGCATCGAGTCGGGCGTGGCGTACGACGTCGAGGTCGTCGCCCGGGGCCTGGAGCACCCCTGGGCCGTCGAGCCGCTGCCCGACGGCTCCCTCCTGGTCACGGAGCGCCCCGGGCGGATGCGGATCATCGGCGCCGGTGGGCAGGTGGGTGAGCCGATCGCCGGGCTGCCGCGCGTCGACGCACGCGGTCAGGGCGGGCTGCTCGACGTCGCATTGAGCCCGGAGTTCGAGAGGGACCGGACGATCTTCTGGAGCTACGCCGAACCGCGGCAGGGCGGGAACGGCACCGCGGTCGCGCGAGGCGTCCTCTCGGCGGACGGGCGGCGCGTCGACGATGTGCGTGTGATATTCCGGGCGGAGCCAACGTACGCCGGCACGGCGCATTTCGGCTCGCGGCTGGCCTTCGGTCCGGACGGGATGCTCTACATCACGACGGGCGACCGCTTCGACACCCCCATGCGCATGCACGCGCAGCGTCCGGACAACCATCTGGGGAAGGTGCTTCGGATCCGCCCGGACGGGACCGCGCCGCCGGACAACCCGTTCGCGGGGCAGCCGGGCGCACGCCCGGAAGTGTGGACGCTGGGACATCGGAACATCCAGGCGATGGCGTTCGACCCGCAGGGGCGCCTGTGGACCGTGGAGCACGGCCCCCAGGGCGGCGACGAGTTGAACCTGATCGAAGGCGGCCGCAACTACGGCTGGCCGCTGGTCTCGTACGGCGAGGAGTACGGAGGCGCCCCGATCGCGACGGCGGAGACGGACCGGCCCGGGCACGTCCAGCCGGTCTACTATTGGGATCCGGTGATCGCGCCGTCCGGTGCGCAGTGGTACACGGGCAATGCGTTCCCGGAATGGCGCGGGAGCCTGTTCATCGGCGCGCTCCGAGAGGAACGGTTGGTGCGCCTGGTCGTCGACGGCGGGCGGGTGACGGGCGAGGAGCACCTGCTGGAGGAGCGGGGGCAGCGGATCAGGGATGTCCGGCAGGGGCCGGACGGACTGCT
>VSDC01000555.1:0-1621 GCA_047459275.1 Gemmatimonadota bacterium | reverse complement strand
CTGAAGTGGTTCACCGACCAGGGCGGCCGGATCGACTGGTCGAAGATCCCGGACACCAAGCCGCCGGTCCGGGACTTCTTCGTCGACGACGCGGGCCAGGTTTGGGTCGATCGCGCGGACGCCGACGGGAAGACGAGGAGCCGGTTCGACATCTTCGACCCGGAGGGCCGGTACCTGGGCGTTGTCGACGTGCCCTTCGGTCTACAGATGTCCCCCGCTCCGATCGTCCGCGGCGATACGCTGTACGGCGTGACGAGTGATGAGCTCGACGTCCCCCACCTGGTGGTCGCGCGGGTGGTGAAGGGGCGGTGAGCGGCGCCCGATATCGTTGCGTCGGCCAGACGCCCGCTACAGATTGGGCCGGAGCTTCGACCAGGTCATCACCGACCACGGAGGGACTCCGTGATCCCGGCCGGACGCCGGGTCGACCCGCGTCACGTGGCGCCGGCCACATGCGTCCGGCTCCTGTCGTCCCGCGCTCTTGCTCTCCCCGTACTCGATAGCACTTACGTCACCGGAGGACGACGCGCGGCCGACCGTCGTGCGGCCGTGGTCGCTCCGCATTGACTCCACGCCAACCCGTGAGGTTCGAATGCGACGTGTCGCCCTCGTCATCCTGGTGGCACTAATGCCATCCGCGTGCGTCTCCGTCAGTACGTTCCAGGTGCCGGAGCCGGTCGACCCCGGTCGCTTCGTTCTCGGGGTCGGCGCCACGACGATGGTGGCGGATGGGGAGGTCGGGTTCGTCCCCGAGCTCTACGGCCGCTACGGCCTGGCGTCCAACTGGGACGTCGGGCTGAAGTTCGTGGGCATTCCGCCGGCCGGCCTCCTGCAGGGCGACATCAAGCGGCTCCTCGTGGATGGCGATTTCAAGCTGGCGGCGGACCTCGGCGTCTCCCACGCGGGCGGAGAGGTCACGGTGTCGTCCGGGGATTCGGAGTCCAGCTCGGATTGGAGTTTCACGGCCCTGTACCCGGCGCTCATCGTCGGCGCCGGCGCCTTCCACGGGGGCGTGAAGGGCATCCTCATCGCGTCCGGCACTTCGGAGGACGAGTTCCTCACCGGCAGCGTCTTCGGCGTGTTCGCCGGGAGCCGGTTCGGGAGCCGGGTGCAACTGGTACCCGAGGTCCACCTCTACTTCGGCGACGAGCCCCTGTTCACCGCGGGCTTGGGCATCCAGTTGCCCCTGGGCGGGAGGTAAGGGGTCGGCTCGCCACCAAGGGACCGGCTTGCCACCGGGGCCGGCGGGAGATCGCCTTCCGGCGACGGTAGTCCCCCGACGTGTGGTGCGCTCCCTACTATAGTATCATCATGCCATAGTGCGCCCCTCCCAATTCCTCGATCTTGGATCTCGACGCCATGCGATTGGCGTGCACGGACCCGGCGACGGGCTCGGTCGGTCATACCGGCCGGGCCTCTCGCCATTGTCTGCGGTTCCCCGATGGGGACCGCCTTGCCGGGCCGTCTTCTCTGCGATTCCAACGATCGAGGTGGCGTATGCGTGGTCGTATCGTGTGGATCTGGCGTTGTCGTTGTTTCTCGTCCTTGCCTGCGGCGATGACGACGACCCTGCGGGGCCGCCGTCGGGAGGCGGCGATTCCACGCCGGCGCGGGTTCGGCT